>CAYFYG010000145.1:0-5310 GCA_964347225.1 uncultured Dehalococcoidia bacterium
ATGAGGTCACAGTCAGCGCTACCGGGAACCCAGTGGGCGTTGTTGATTGTTGCGTGGACGAACACTTCGATCTGCCCGTCGTCGTTGTCGTAGGAATCGCGGCCAAAGTTGTTGAGGTAGAAGTAGTACGCGTCCTCGGCGCATTGACAGCCCCTCACCGCATCCTGGTCGCCCGAGTAGTCCGAGTCGAAGTCATCCTCGTCGCAGATCTCTGCGTCATCGGACCACCAGTAGCAGCCGCTATCCTCCGCGTTCGCCTCGTTTTCGGCGTCAGACACCTCTAGGTCAAAGTAGTCGCCCGTTGGGTGCTTGAAGAGCATCTCGCCCGTGTGGGCGTCCACGAACGCCCGCACGGTGTTGAAGCCGTCGAGGGTAACCTGCCAGGCCATGTGGGGATCGGCTGGGACGTCGGCAAGCAGACTCTCGTCAAACACCAGCAGGGTGGTGTCTCCGAAGACGGGTGCCTCAGGGAGGGCGAGATCGTCACGGGCGATGTCCTCTGCCTCGCGGGCGGAGACGGCGGGGAGGGTGTTCAGGACAACATCGGAGAGCAGCCCGCCCACGGTCGCGAACACGCGCTCGCCATCGAGGCTGACGACGATCTCACCGGCGTGGACGGGATAGCCTCGGTACGTCTGATAGAAGATGACGTGCTCAAGTCCGTCCTCCCCAGGGCCTATCGTATCGCGGACGGCGAGGGCCAGATCGGGGTCGGACTGGTAGAGGTCCTCGTAGGTTGCGAGGAAATTGCGGGCGCGCTCCACGGCATCGGCGCCCTCGGTGGGGACGCTAGCGTGCACGAAGCGCGGGAAGCCCTGCTGGAAGTAGCGATGGACGGGGCGTTCGGACTCCGCTTCCAGGTCGAGCAGCGCCGCTTCCTGAGGGCCGGCGGCGACAATCTGCTCACCCTTTTCGCCACCACCCGCCAGCACGACGGCGAGACAGATTGCGGAGATGATGGCTGCCGTCCACAAGACTGCGGCACCCGTGACGGCCCGTTTCGTGCGGGGATGCCAGCCCTGGAACCGCCACATGAGGTAGAGCCCGGCGGCCGGGAACAGCACTAGCAGCAAGATGGCTACCCTTGCCGTCTGATACCAGCGGGTATTGGATGAAGTCATTTCACGCCCTTCCACTCACAGCCCGCAGTGTGGTGATGGTTACCATCGCCGGTTCCCCAAGAGCTTGCGCATGGTCGCTCCTTTGGCGGCTAGTCTACCATCCCGTCGGCGCGCGCCCGTCACGGGGGAGCGGAATGTTACAGACCACCCACCGTTGGCTAACCATTGCCGCCTCTACCGCGTTTACCAATGTGCACCCTCCCTTTGGGCGGCCCCTCGACGTGGCGGTTAACGCTAAGGGCTGATGTCCTGCCACGCCGGGGGGTTTCCTCTTCTGCCTCAATCTCCGCCCGGGCCGCAGCCCACGAATGGAAGCGCGCAACTCCGACGCCCTCGGGGGCGCACGACAGGGCTCACACTTGGCGGCCGTTGTTCACCGCATTGACAGCGCTCCCGATTTCGCGCACTATAACCTTGCTCTTGAAGCCGGAGAGTGGGGGTGAGGAATCCTCCGGAGAATGCGTTCAGCCCTACCGGGAGTAACCGGTTTGGCGACAAGAACATTTGCGGCCAACCCAGGAGGTGTGTTGTGGCGCAGGAGATGACGATTCACGAGGCCGACGTGGCGGTAGTTGGCTCCGGCCCGGGCGGCGCCACCGTGGCCCGTCAGTTGGCGCAGGCCGGACAACGGGTGGTCTTGCTGGAGAGAGGTCGGGACTACCGGCGCGACGTCTACTATGGCAGCCACCTGGGAGCCCTCATCTACGGCGATCAGCATAGTCTGCTCTTGACGGAAGAGGGACTGAACATCGTCCGCCCCATCATGACGGGGGGCGCTACCAACATGTACTGCGGCTCGGCGGCCACCCCACCGGAGTGGCTCCGGGAGCGCTACGGCGTCGACCTCGATGCCTACGCCCAGGACACCATCGACGAACTAGGCATCGGCTGCCTGCCGGACGATCTGCTTGGTGCAGCCTCCAGTAGAGTGATGGAGGCCGCCCACGGTCTGGGCTACGAGTGGCAGGCGCTGCCCAAGTTCATGGACACGTCACGCGCGGGTCGCTTCGACTGTGGGGCCAAGTGCATGCTGGGCTGCCGTTGCGGTGCCAAGTGGACCGCCAACGAATACGTGGACGAGGCCGTAGCGGCGGGCTGCACGCTGCTCACGCGCGCCCGCGTCGACGATCTCATCATCGAGGACGGGCAGGTCGGCGGTGTGCGGGGCAAGCTGCGCGGTCGCCGGCCTCTCGAGGTCCGATCCAGGGCGGTGGTGCTTTCGGCAGGCGGTATCGGCACGCCTCTCATCCTTCAGAATTCCGGCCTCGCTGACGCGGGGCGCGGGATGGCCATGGATCCCACGGTGATGGTCTATGGCGTCTCGAACACGCAGGGGACGGCCTTCGAGCCGCCCATGACCGTCGGCTACAGCGACCTGGAGCAGGGGTACATGCTCAGCACACTCATCGATCCCTGGATGTCCTACTCCATCTTCGCCACCCTCAAGGGGCCCCGCTACCTCCTCACCTTGCGCAACTACCGCCGCCTGATCGGGGTCATGATCAAGGTGACCGATGAGATATCCGGGTTGGTATCGGTGGAGGGCCGCATCAGCAAGCCGATGACGGCCCGCGACCGGGAGCGCCTGCATCACGCCACCGTCGTCTGTCGCCGGATCCTCGTGAGCGCTGGCTGCGATCCCGACTCCATCTACGTGTCGCGGTTGCGCGGCACCCACCCCAGCGCCACCGTTCGCCTGGGCGAGATGGTAGACACCGACCTTCAGACTGCAGTAAGGAACCTCTACGTCTGCGACGCCAGCGTCTTCCCGGAGGCCCTGGGCCAGCCCACCGTCCTCACGATTATCTCCTTCGCCAAGCGCCTCAGCGATCACCTGCTCCAGAGCGTCCTGCAGCAGGAGGCGGCACCGGCAACGGCCGCAGCCCCGGCGACGTCGGATTAGGACAAAACGCACGAGGAGTAGGGCAATGGCATACGACGGCTACGGTTGCCTGAAGATCAGGTTGGATCGGGGAGTCCTTTTCGTCACCATCGATCACCCGCCCATCAATCTCTTCGACCTTCCCCTCATGCAGGAGATGGATCGAGTGGGCAGGGAGATCGAAGCGGATGACAGCGTCAAGGTCGTGGTCTTCGACAGCGCCAACCCCGATTTCTTCATCGCTCATGCGGACGTAAACGTGATACTGCAGTTGCCGACGGTAGTCCCTGCCAAGGCGGATTCCCTTGGACCTTTCCATGCCATGGTCGACCGGTTCAGGACGATGCCCAAGGTCAGTATCGCCAAGATCGAGGGCCGCGCTCGCGGCGGCGGCAGCGAGTTGGTTCTGTCGCTGGACATGAGATTCGGCGCCCTCGGGCGTGCTATCCTCGGTCAGCCGGAGGTTGCGGTGGGCATAATACCCGGCGGCAGCGGCACGCAACGCCTGCCCCGTGTGATGGGGAGATCCAGGGCACTTGAGGTAGTGCTCGGCTGTGACGACTTCCCGGCCGACCTGGCCGAACGCTACGGCTACATCAACCGCGCCTTGCCGCCGGACGAAATCGGCCCCTTCGTCGAAGGTCTGGCCTACAGGATCGCCTCCTTCCCGGCCGAGGCGATAGCCCTGGCCAAGGCCTCGGTCAACAGCGCGGAATTGCCCACGCTGGAGGGCCTGCTCGAGGAAGCTCACTATTTCAACCAGTCGGTGGCCACTGACGTCGCCCGGAAGCGGATGAAGCGGTTCCTCGAACTTGGCGGCCAGACGAGTGAGGTGGAGCTGGACATGAGCGGCCTCGCCGACCAACTCGCAGAGTGAACACTGCCGCAAGCCGCTAGTCGATTCAGGTAGTGCGGGGCAGTCCCGCCATGGACTCGCGCATCCATTACGTCCAGACCACACTGCGGCCCCCAATCGCAGATGCGCGAGTGGTACAGCCAGCACGATCACCTGTGGCCCCTGCTCTGTCCTGCAGAACACATCAATAGTAGCCAAGCGATCGCTAAACGCGTTATAATCCTTGCACACTTTCGACGGGGGCGATCCATGGCTGAGGCGCGTATCGGGACCGCCACATTTCTCTTCACCGACTTCGAGCGCTCGACCGAGATGCTGCAGAAGCTGGGTGACGACGAGGCCCAGGTGCTGTGGGGGACTCATTTCGGCCTGCTCCGCAGAGCCGTGGCAGCCAGCGCTGGGCAGGAGGTGAAGAACCTGGGTGACGGCCTCATGGTGGTCTTCGCCAGCGCCCTGGACGCCCTCACCTGCGCGGTGGCGATGCAGCAGGCGGTGCACCGCTTCAACGAGCAGCAGGAAGAGGGTCATCGCCTACAGGTGCGGGTTGGCGTGCACGTGGGAGAGCCGATCCGCGAGGAGGATGACTACTTCGGCTTGCCGGTGGTCGTCGCCAAGCGGCTGTGCGACAGCGCTCAAGGCGGCCAGATCCTTGTCTCTGATCTGATCCGCCGTCTCGTCGGCTCCCGTGGTGGCCACATCTTTCGCGACCTGGGACCGGTCTCGCCAAAGGGTGCCGCCGAGCAACTCTCGGTCTACGAAGTGGTGTGGGAACCCGCCGCCGAGGATGTGGCGGCGCCTCTGCCGCCTGCCCCTGGGGAGCAGGCGAAACGCCTACCGCTGCCAGCCCTCCTTGCCAGCGGCGAGCGCACGACGTTCGTTGGCCGCGAGCAGGAACTGCAACGGCTGCGGCACCACTGGGAGCGGGCACGGAGCGGGCAACGTCAGTTGGTCTTGGTGACGGGCGAGCCCGGCATCGGCAAGACGCGCCTGGCCGCCGAGTTCGCCCTCGCCGCCCACGCGGAGGGAGCGACGGTTCTGTTCGGACGCAGCGACGAGGCAGCGGCGCTCCCTTACCAGCCTTTTGTGGAGGCACTGCATCACTACGTTGCTGCCTCCCCGCCTGGCGAAGCACAGGCGCGGCTGGGAGCGGCCACGGCAGAACTGGCCGGGCTGGTGCCAGAGCTCGCTCGGCGGCTGCCTGAGCCGCCAATGGTGACGTCCCCCGACGAGCCAGAGCGCGAACCGTACCGTCTCCACGACGCGTTCGCTACGTTCCTGGCAACGGCCTCCCAAGCCGGTCCGACCGTCCTGGTGCTGGACGACCTTCACTTGGCCGATGGGCCAACGCTGCTATTGCTCAAGCATATCGTCCGCTCACCTCGGCAGTTGCCCCTTCTCCTTCTGGGCACCTATCGCGAGGCGGAGGTGGCGCGGACGCACCCCCTAGCCAA
>CAYFYG010000146.1:0-3134 GCA_964347225.1 uncultured Dehalococcoidia bacterium
CTGGGCATGGACATGTTCATGGCCCGCTGGCAGGCTGAAGAGACCGCTCGCCGCTTCGCCGACGCCCACCCCGACTGGACCGTCGTCCTCTACCCTCACATCCCGCTGGGCACCGATGAGCTGCCCCTGCCCGGCTCTGTTGACGGCACCCAACAGACCGTATACCGGGCTCTCCTTGCCCATGGCGCCTCGCTGGCCCACACCGGCTTTGGCTACGCCGTGGTCACCAACGGCCACGGCGGGGCCCGGCACGCCGCCGCCCTCGAGGCCGCCTGCCGCGACGCCAGCCGCCGCTACGGCATCCAGATGTTTTCGCCCTCCATCGCCGTGCTCCACGGCCTCGTCACCGGCGCCCGCCACGGCCAGATCGAGTCCAACCTTGGCCGACCGTTGACTGCTGAGGAGCGCCAGGGCCTCCTCCACGGCGAGCACGCCGGGACCATGGAGACCTCATTTGCCCTAGCGGAGCGGCCGGAGCAAGTGGAAGGGATGTATCCAGGGCTCAGGCAGGGTGGCCCCCCTTCCGTGAGGCCGCTAGCGTTCGTCGGCAAAGCGTTGGCCCCTCTGTTCGGCGCCCGCTCCGGTCGTGTCCAGGAGACATCCGATAGCCTGGCCAGAGGTGTAGGCTGGCTCTTGAACGCCCGCCACGGCTACGGCGGCGATCCTGTCACCTACATGGGTGACCCGTCAGCCGCCTCTGCCGAGCTCGGCCACGCCATCCGCGAGACGATGATCCAGGGTTGCCTGGACTACGTGGAGAAGGTCACCCGCGGCGAGCTGCTCGCCGAGAAGGTGCGCTCCATCGCCTCAGATCCGGCCATCATCCAGCCCGGCTTCTGGCAGCGGCTCGGTCTCATTTCCGCGATACTAGCTGTCGCCCTCATCTGGGCCCTCAGGAGAGACTAGAGGGAAGTTCGCCCCACAGCAATGCAAACTGTTCTCGTTTTCATCGACGGCACCATCTGTGATGATCGCCACAGGCACCATCTCGGCATCGGCACAGCCGACTTCTACAGGCCCGAAGCGGTCCTCAAAGACAGGGCCGTCCCAGACAGCGTGGCTTGCCTGCAAGAGCTAGCCCGCAAGTACCAGGTCGTTTACATCGGGGCGCGGCCTGTCTCCTCCTTGCCCCAAACTGAGGAGTGGCTGGCCAGAGTGGGGTTTCCCAAGGGCCCAGTCTACCTGGCCCCGACGCAGAAGGAGAGGCTGGCGCTGGTGAGGGAACTGCGCCGAAGGCACGACTTCGCGGCCGGCGTCGGCGACCGCTGGGACGATAACGAGCTGCACTTGGAGATCGGCTGCCTGAGCATCATCCTGGAGGAATACGCAGGGAACTGGGACATCGTTTGCAGGCACCTGCTCCGAACGGAATGCACAGGAGGCCCCTAACAGTGTGCTGAAAAACGCGAACTGTCATTGCGAGGAGCGAAGCGACGTGGCAATCTCGCATCCACAGAGGTCGCCACGGCCCGATTATACTGGCGTCGCGATGACTTCTTAATCACCCTTTAGGCCTCCAGGCCGGGAGGCCCCAGTCTCCGCCGCAGGGCTACCGGAACTCCACCCGTGGCGAGAGGCGGGACTCCAGCTCCGCCGCCACCGCCCCCGCCACCGAGGCGCCGCCCCGGGCGAGCAGCCGCTCCAGCAGAGGCCGCCTCGGCCGCACATACTGGAGGCGTCGCGGTGTCCGCCCCATCTCGCTGGCCATGTCCAGCGCCGTGTCCCAGTCCCCCAGCTCGTCGATGAGCCCCATCTCCTTCGCCCTGGTCGCCGTGAACATCTCCCCGGTCGCGTACTCCCGCACCACCTTCGGCTCTAGCCGCCGCGACGTCGCCACCTCGTTCACCAGCCACTCGTAGAATTCGCCCGTCAGTGCCTGCACCTTCTCCCGCTCCTCGGCCGTCGGCTCCCGAAACGGCTGAAACATGTCCTTGAGGCGTCCCCCCTTGGTGATCACAACCTTCACCCCCACGCGATCCAGCAACTCTTGCACCACAGGCTGCATGAAGATCACCCCGATGGAGCCTACCAGCGCCGTGGGCAGCGCCACCACCTTCGACGCCCCGCAGGCAACGAGGTAGCCTCCCGACAGGCCCGCGTTGCGGATGAACGCCACCGTCGGCTTGCGCGCCGACAGGTTTCGCAGCGCCCGGTATATCGAGTCCGCCACGGGCGCTGCTCCCCCCGGCGAGTCCACATCCACCACCACCGATCGCACCCGCGGGTCCTGCGACAGCGCCGACATCGTCCGCACGTACTCGGGGCCCCGGATCACTTGCCCTAACCCCCCATACATCTCGAGCACGGCGATCCGCGGCCTGCCCACCGGCAGCTTCGGCAGGACCATCGATAACAACCCGTTCATCTTTCCCCTCCTCAGTCGGTCACCGGCGACCTGTCACCGTACTTACGGTGGGAGAGCCTGTGTGGAAAGCCTCGCCGGACACAGGCATTGCGGGGTCGATTCTATGGCAGGGGCGTGAGCGCGTCAAACCTCCCAGTGGCCCTCTACGTCCATGGCTCTTCGTCCCAAACAGAGGTTCGGGGCGCCCGCCATCGCGCGACACTTGCCCGCCACCGTGTGCTATCATCTCCCCGTTGCCACCGAGGGGAGACTAAGCGTGCGCATCATCGTCTTCACTGGCATGGGTGGCGCCGGCGTCAGTACGCTGGCTGCCGCCACCGCCGCCGCTATCGCCGGCGACGGTCGCAGGACGCTGGCCTTCGGGATCGGCCCCGGCCTCGCCGCTGCCTTCGCCACTCCCCTCAAGGAACGGCCCAAGCCCCTAGCCGCCGACCTCTGGGCCGCAGAGGCCGCGCGCGACCAGCACGACGCCCCTGGCCCCTTCCTGGCCTGGCTCCGTGACCTTTTCGCCTGGCGCGACATGGACCAGACCCTGGCTGAAGACATCGTCGCCCTCCCCGGGCTGGTGGATCTCGCCCGGGTCATGGCTCTGGAGAAGCACGTCAGCGGCAGTCGCTTCGATGTCGTTGTAGTGGACTGTCCGGCCCTTTGCCATTCTCTTGATCTGCTGGTCGCCCTGGACGCCGCTGCCCGCGCCCTGGACCGGATGTTTCCCCCTCGCCAGACCACCGTGCTGGACCCCTTCCTCCGTGCCCTTGGCGGCTACCCC
>CAYFYG010000147.1:0-2414 GCA_964347225.1 uncultured Dehalococcoidia bacterium
GGGAGCGGACGGAGCGCCAGACTGGAAGTTCGGGAGTCTGCCAAAGAGCCAGCCGACCCGGATCCAGGTTCACTCCGACACACATGCCTGCCGACTTCTTCCTCGGGTCCGGCGCTCAAGTCGTTGCGGAGCATCTACGACGCGGGTGCCCGACCTGCTGCCTCGAAGGCAGATGGTCGTCCTTCGACGACCATCGAGATGAAGCTTCTTCTACTGTCTGGAGCGGGCGATGGGGATCAAACCCGCGGCCCTCTGCTTGGGAAGCTGAGGCTCGTCTTTGCGGCCCGATCGCCACGTCCAGTATTCAGTTGTCAGCGCCCTTACGACCTCAGGCTGATGCTCACCTTAGCCATATCTCTGAGCATCTGCCTTTCGGCGCTGCAAGAAGCAGCGCGGCCGGGTTTCTCACCCAGCCATCGGTAGTCCAGCCTGTGGCGGGAGGCATGACAAGCCCTGCTCGACGCCAAGCCTTCAATCGCTTTGATCCGAGTTCCGGACTCCTGATTCAATGCGGTTCGTACCATCCACTACCAGCTCGCGCCGCCTAGTGCTCGCAAGTCTGCCGACAGATTGTCGAGGCCCGAGACCACTCCCGGCCGCCCCAGGAATTGACCCGGCTAGTGCTCCCTGCCCGGCGGCAGATCGTCATGAGCGACCCCGATCATACTTGGTGACGGGTAGTGCTAAGTGACTCGCTCGTAGCGTGCTGCATCAGAGGCAAGGGCTAGCCGCGGGTGAGCTTTCCGGCAGCGTCCCCTGCAGCGATGAAGTAGACCGGGTGCGGGCTTACGGCGTGCTCTCTGATGCAGGCCTCAGCGAACTTGATGGCGTGCTCGTCCCTGCTGGCAACCGCACGGTCGATGAGCTCCTCCTTGTCGATCGATGCCTCAGATATCGGCGCAGTCCTGTCGCTGGCAAGGGCTGAGTACAGAGCGGCATCGGCCTGCCAACCGTATCGCAGAACCATCGATGCCGCGCCAGCCGGCAGGTAGGGAAGCAAGAGGCGTATCGCGCTCGGTCCGGTAACGGTGTGGATGAACGTGATGATCTGGCCGATCCGTTCGGCGTTGGCGAGATAGACCGCAGCGAACGTGGCGGTCAGCTCCGATAGGAAGGCGGAAACGTCGCCTGACGTATCCACCATATTGGCAACATCGGGGAAGTGCCGATCGTCCTCTAGCGGGCGAAGGCTGTGGAGGATCAGACTGCCCGACTGCCGCTTCCTCTCCGGCACAAGTTGCACTTCTGACAACGCCTCCCCTGGTGAAAGGGAGCCGGGCTCGGCGGGTTTGGACGGTAGCTCCTGGTATCGCGCGGCCCAGTACCCCAACCCTTGAGCTAGTTCCTGGAGGCGGAGCGGCGTCTCGTCCCCCTCCAGGCTCCGTGCAGCGTGGGCGGTGCGGATGATCCCATGCATGGCAGCGGCTACCAAGCCGGGGGCCAGTACCGGCACCCACGCGCCCGCGACCTGCCGCCATGGCCGCTCCGCCAGTTCCCGCTCGAAGAAGGCCACCCAGTCGGCAACCCGGCTGTAGTCGCCCAGGGCTTCCCGCCACTCTGATGGATCGATCGGGTTACGGCCGGAGGGTTTTGCCTGAAGCCGTCCCTTGTACCGCTTCACCCATGGGACTACCGCCCCGCTGCGGCCGAGGGTGATAAGGGCCTCGGCGGCCATGGGTCCGTGGTTTGAGAAGCCGTTGCCGAACTCCGGGCTGCAGTTCGCCAGCAGCTCGAGGGCTTCATCGATGGTCGCGGTCATTGCTCCCGCCTTCCAGTGGTCCTTCGTTGATCGATACCTCAATGATAGCTGGTCAGCCCTGGATCGCTGAATGAGCACTTGAGCGAGGCTGGCCTTTCGACAGGTCGTCAGAGCTGGAAATCGTTCTGGAGGATAGTCGCGACAAGACGACATGAAGAAGGGGCTAGCGAGATCTGGGTTGGGGTCTACCGCCCTTGTCGCCGACCGCGTATGACTCGATTCCGGGGCCTCCGGCCTGCCGTCAGCCGGAGACGGAACCGCCAGTGCCGGCGGCGCTTAGGAACCGGTCAAGGTTGTAGGCAGCACTCACCAGGGTCAGGTGGGTGAACGCCTGCGGGAAATTGCCCAGCGCCTCCCCCGTGACGCCGACCTCCTCTGAGTACAACCTCAAGTGATTCGCGTACCCCAGCATCCGCTCAAACAGGAACCGCGCCTCGTCCAGGCGTCCCTGGCGTGTCAAGCACTCGACCAGCCAAAACGTACATAGGGAGAAAGTACCTTCATCCCCAGTGAACCCGTCGTCAGCTGCCTGGCCCGGGTCGTATCGTCTTACAAGGCTGTCACTCGTCAGTTCCCTGAGCGTTGCGTCCACCGTTGAGACCATGCGCGGGTCCGAAGGAGAGACGAAGAAGACCAGGGGCATGATGAGATTGGC
>CAYFYG010000148.1:0-1764 GCA_964347225.1 uncultured Dehalococcoidia bacterium
GGTGGAGCTGCTGCGTCAGAAGGCGCTGGAGATGAGCAGGGCGGTGGTCATCGCTTCCCACGACAACCGCATCCGTGACGTCGCAGACCGGATCGTGCGGCTGGAAGACGGCCACATCACCGACTAGCGGCCAAGGGTCGACCACAGCGAGCGATCTGCACCGCTGCGAGGGGACGCGCAGGCCACCTACTGGACCTCTGTCAGAGGCGCCACGGCGAAGAGCACAGAGAGCGTCTTCGACCAGATGATGGCGCTCTTGAACCGGGAGACGTCTGTGCCGGCCGGTATCTCGTAGCCGAAGGCACCATCAGTCGCCTTGAGACGCCCCAGTTCGATGAATCCTTCGGCCCTTTCGCTAGCGCTGGGTGACAGGTATACGAACAGGCCCGGGCCATTGCGCACCGAGAAGTCTTCGAACTGCAGCATGTAGGTGTCCGGCAGGGTTTCGATTACAAGAACCTTGCCCCGACCGAAGTGAAAGTCGTCTGCCCCCGTGAATTCACCTTGGAGGACGACTTGACGTATGAAGCCTGGCTCAGGAGTTGCGCGGGAAGAGTCGGTATGCTCTGGCGTCGGCGTATTGGTGGCGGCCGACGACGGATCGTCCTCCTGCGAGGTGAACTCCCCATCATTTTCGGGCATGCCGTCGGGCTGGTTCGCAGCCGACGATGTCTCATCTTGCGGCACGGAGCCATTCCACAGAGGAGAGAGCACGTGATCGACCAGCGGGATCGCCACGACCAGGACGACTACGGCCGCGATGGTCGTGGCCCGCCTGTGCCGCCGGGCCGCGACGTGCCAGCCCCTGTGGTAGGCCAGGACGATGATTGCGACGGGGAGGATAAGTAGCCCAACGGTGATGGGCCATCGATATGGATGCAGGTCCGCCGCGACGAATTGCTCCAGGTCACCAAGCATCAACATCCGCACTTCAGGAACCGTACGGGGTCCACGAACGTGGCTCGAAGCACGTCCATATTCTATGACGCCGCCGAGGGCAACTCGTTGCCCGCTACAAGGGCGTCCCCCGAGCCTCAGGGGCGGTCTTCCCTCAGCCCGAGAGCAATATCGGCTCATACGCCGGCACCCCGGCAAGGCCATCCCCCAGCTCGGCCAAGAAGAACGCCACGTAGTGAGTGTGCGCCGCTAGCCTTCCAAGCGCTCCCAATGATCGTAGCATTCGTCGCAGTCGCCCAGGAGCCAGCCTCTGACAAGGTCGGGGGCACTGCCAAAGAACTCCTCAACAAGACGCCACTCACCATCCAGGAACTGGAAGTTCAGGATGCGCGTCTGACGCATGATCATCACGTCCGAGAAGAGCTCCGTCACAACCGCGTGGAAAGTCTCCTCCTCATCGTCTTCGGCAGAGGTGCTGGCCAACGCTAGTACGGAGGGGGCCCCGCGAGCGTAGCTGTCACTCGCCTGAGTTTCGGCCCTGTCGAGCCAATCTTCAAGCATCTCCCCATACTCGCTCGCTTCATAGAGCGTAATCAAATCCGACCCAACGATCTCCGACGTGATCCCGCGCAGGATGGTCCCCTCAGGCTGCGCGAAGCACGGCCCCACGAGCTCGTCACCGGCACACGTGATCTCGCCTTCCAAGACGCGCTCCCCAAAGAAGTCACCGTCCTTAGCGACTAACGCCTCGTCCAGCACTGCGGCGAAGGCGCGAAAGCCCTCGATGCCGCCTGCTTCGCTCGGTGTCGGGCTAGGAGTACGGGCCGGTGACGGCGTGACCTCCGGCACGGCGGTGACCGTCGCGGC
>CAYFYG010000149.1:0-2840 GCA_964347225.1 uncultured Dehalococcoidia bacterium
GTGCTGTTCGTGGAGATGGCGGTGGAGGAGTACCCGCTGACGGAGGTGGGCCCCAAGGTGGAGCGGCATCCGGCGTTCCCGCAGAGGGTGAACTTCGGGGTGGCGCGAGTCCCGGGCCGGGACCGGGTGGAGGTGCGGGTGTGGGAGCGGGGAGTGGGGGAGACGCTCGCCTGCGGCACGGGATCGAGCGCGGCGATGGTGGCAGCACACGTCAAGGGTCTGGTAGGGGAGAGAGTTGACATAAGACAGGCCGGCGGCCCGCTGACCGTGGAGTGGGACGGTAGGGGAGAGGCGCATCTGACGGGGCCAGCGGAGTTCGTGTTCGAGGGGGAGTGGCCGGAAGGCTGAGGGATGCCGCTCGCCCTTCGACAGGCTCAGGCCTGAGCCTGCCTGCGGGTAGGCATGGCGGGCAGGCACCGAGAGCGGGGGGAGAGCGGCCCATCTACGCCGCGAGGTAGCAGATAGTGTAGGATAGGGCCACCATGGAGCCGCGGATTCAGTACGCGCAGACCAAGGACGGGGTGAGCATCGCCTTCCATACGATGGGAGAAGGTGTCCCGGTTGTGCGGATGCAGCCGACGCCGTACTCGCACACGCAGCTGGAGTGGAGTATCCCTGAAATCCGCCTCTGGCATGAGCCGCTGGCAGAACGGTACAGGCTGGTGAGGTTCGACCACAGGGGGACGGGGCTGTCGCAGAGGGACGCGATCGACTTCTCACTTGGGGCCCAAGTGGGCGACCTGGAGGCCGTGCTGGGGCGCCTGGGTCTCAACAGGGTGGTGCTGATGGCTCTCTACGGGTCGGGGCCGCTGGCGATCGAGTATGCCGCCCAGCATCCTGAGGTCGTCTCGCACCTTATCCTCCTGGACGCCTACGCAAAGGCACCGGACTATTACCAGCTGCCACAGCTTCAAGCCATCGCTTCGCTGGTCGACAAGGACTGGGAGTTGTTTACGGAGACCGTGGCACACGTCAGCTACGGATGGTCAGAGGAATCGGGGCGCCGCTTCGCTGCGTACATGCGCGAGTGTGTGAGCCCGGAGGCGGCCAAGGAGTTCTTGGTGGCGGACGCGAGGGTTGACGTCAGCGCCGCGTTGCCCAAACTCAAACAGCCGACCCTGGTGCTGCAACATAGACTCGTGCCTTTCCCAACAATAGATACCGCCAGGGCCATAGCCTCCAACATCGCAGACGCCCGTCTGGTGGTCTTGGAAGGGACGTGGCGCGACTTCGACATAGGGATAGCGCTGGCAGCGATCAACGAGTTCCTTGGCGAGAGTGAGGAGGCGGCGGTGGCGGCTGCTGAGGCACCGGAGGCGGGTGCCTTCCGGACTGTTCTATTCACGGACGTAGAGGGGTCCACAGCCCTGACCCAACGCCTCGGCGACGCCAGAGCCCGCGACCTGCTGCGTCAGCACGAGCGCGTCGTGCGGGAGGCGCTGAGGTCGCACGGTGGCTCGGAGCTGAAGACGATGGGAGACGGCTTCATGGCCTCGTTCTCGTCGGGCACGAGTGCGCTGGAGTGCGCCATCGCCATGCAGCGGGCGTTCGCCGCGCACAACAAGTCGGCGGAGGAGCCGATACTGGTTCGGATCGGGATGAACGCCGGGGAGCCTATCGCGGAGGAGGAGGACCTGTTCGGGACGGCGGTGATCCGGGCGGCGCGCATCGCGGGAGAGGCGAAGGGCGGGGAGATACTGGTATCGAACGTGGTGAGGGAGCTGGCCGAGGGGAAGCAGTTCCTGTTCGCGGACCGGGGCGAGGTGGCTCTGAAGGGATTCGACGAGCCGGTGCGCCTGTACGAGGTGAGGTGGCAGGAGTGACGGAGCCTGACTCGTCAAACCTGAAGCGCATCAGTCGGGCAGCGACGCCCGAGGAACTGAGCGATATCCTTGAGCACCCGCCACGGGCACACATCGCGTTCAACCGCGGTGGGGTCATCGAGGCCGCACCCGCAGCCTTCCGCTTTGGTGATGGGCGGTACCGGGTTGGGATTCGTCGCACCGATATCGGTTCGGCGCCAAGGGCAGACGACCCAGTACGACTGCTCATCGATGGCGGACGGTACCACACCGAACTGCGTGGCATGTGGGTGCGAGGCCGAATCGTGCCGTCGGAACGGCGGCCGGAAGGCGTGTCCGAGAACGTCGACTGGTTTGAAGTGCTGCCCGAGAAAGTCGTCGGGTGGAACTACGGTGCGATGCGTGAGGCAAAAAGGAGATGAGCCTCGAAGATTCTGAGGTGCACGAGTTCCTCGGCCGGGCCATGGTCGTACGCGTGGCCACCCTATCGTCGAAGGGGCAGCCTCACATCACGCCGCTGTGGTTCGTTTGGGACAGAGGAAGGATCTACATAAACCTAAGAGCGAAGTCGCCCGCTGCTCGAAACATCTCAGCGAACCCCGCGGTGGTTCTCCTCCTCGATGCGGAGGGCCGCCTGCCCGACCGCGTGCTGCGAATCCGCGGCCGCGCCTCGGTGCGACGAGAGGGCCGCATCAAGCGGAGAGCGATACTGCGAAGCGCACTGAAATACCATCTTTCGCTGGGCGGGCTCCGAAACCTGTTTCGGCATCTTCGTACCCTCCCGATCAGAGCGCGGTATTACGCCGAGCGTGGCGGGGAGGCAGCCGTCGTCGAGGTAGTGCCGGAGGCGGCTGAGTTCCTGCCGGGATACCCCTGACGGGCAAGAAAAGAGGAGACGCCATCCCCATGTCGGCGAGGGAAGCCCCAAAGGGCTCGACGAGCCGGTGCGGCTGCATGAGGTGAGGTGGCAGGAGTGACGGAGGGGCTGACGTTCCGCAAAGCCACAGCCGCCGACAGCGAGCGTATCGGCGAAATCAT
>CAYFYG010000150.1:0-16680 GCA_964347225.1 uncultured Dehalococcoidia bacterium
GGGATGTGGAAGGTGGTCTTCTCGTAGTGCTGGGCCGCGGGCAGGAAGTAGTCGGAGAACAGGCCGGTCGTGCTCATGCGCACGTCCGCAGTGACGACGCACTTCAGCTTGGGCCAGAAGTGGGTGAGGAGCTGGTTCTGGCCTCCCCGCAGGCGGCGCAGGTAATTGCCGCCGCACATGAGAAGGACCCGTGGCGGCTCGTTCTCCGCTGGACGGGCAGCGCCCGTCCACCACCCCTTGGACAGCGCCTCCTCCATGTACTCGTCGAAGGTGCGCTTCATGGCGGGGTCGTTCCACTCGGATCGGTTCCAGTTCTCCCGATACCCGCAATGGAAGTACCACATGAAGGCCGGCGGGACGGTGGTGTCCAGGCTGACCATGGTGCGGGACAGCTCCACGGCCGCCAACTCATCGGTCATCGTCGGGTCCTGCATCTTCAGCGCCTGGACCATCTGGTCGCGCATGGCCAGGATGCGGCTGGTCTCCTCCGGCCCGGCCTTGGTCTTCTGGCCGAATATGAACTGGCCGTCGAACATCCCCACCGTCCAGTTGCGGATGCCGGTGCCCTTCTTGCCCCAGTTGCCCGTCAGAGCGATGAGCAGGCACATCGCCCGCTCCATCAGGTCGCCGTTGTAGTACTTTCCGGCGTTCCAGCCGGTGAGCAAGTTGGTCTTCTTGCCTGCGGTCTTGCGGGCCAGGGCGCGGATGACCTCAGGGTTGGTGCCGCATACCGCTGCGGCCTTCTCCGGCGTGTAGCCCTCCAGCGTCCGGCGGAGGAGGGCGAATACGGGGGTTACCTCAACGGTGGTGCCGTCCTTGAGCTTGGCCTTGAACGTCCCTTCCAGGGCTGGGTCCAGCTTGCCCAGGGTAAGAGGGCCGCGAGGTGCCTCCTCCAGCTTCCTGGTCTCGCTGTCGTAGAAGTAGAACTGATCCTCACGGCCCCCGTCCTCGACATCTCTGGCGCGCAGGAATCGCCGGTTGTCTAGGCGCACGAGCAACGCCAGGTCCGTCTGCTCTTTCACAAAGGGCGCGTTGTACAGCCCTTCGTCGATGATCGTCTTGCACATGGCGAGAGCCAGGGCGGCGTCGCTGCCCGGGCGCACCGTCACGTGGTAGTCGGAATGGACCGTCGACGGGTTAACGTCAGGCGCTACGCTGACCACCTCAGCGCCCTTGTAGCGGGCTTCTGCCACGAAGTGGTGCCAAGGGATCGCCGTGTAGACGGGGTTACGGTGCCAGACGAAGATGAGTTCCGACTGGAACCAGTCGTCCACACTGGAGACAGGGTTGTACTTGCCAAAGGTGATGAACAGCCCCGGCGCGAAGTCGTTGATCTCGCCTTGGATGTCGGTGTTGAGGCCGCCGAGCTTAGCGATGAGAGGCCCCAGGGTGATGCCGCCCATCAAGCCGCCGTTGGATGTACTGTGGTGGATGATGGACTCCGGGCCGTCGCCTTGGATAGCGTCGATGATGGCGTCAGCGATCTCGCTGAGCGCCCGGTCCCAGGAGATCCGCTTCCACTTGCCCTGGCCGCGCCGGCCCGCCCGCTTCAGGGGGTGGAGGACGCGGTCTTTGGCGTACAGCATCTGGCTCCACATGGCGCCCTTCTGGCACCCCATGGGGTTCATGTCGGGCACGCCCTGCTCCACCGTGGAGTATGTGCCGGCCTGTTCCTCGCGCCAGACCAATCCGTCCTTGACGTAGACCCGGAAGGGGCAGTTGCCGGGGTAGCAGGCAACACAGTGGCTGCCCCAGAACACGTCGTCCCAACGCCATTGCTGGCGGTAGACGTCCTCCCATGACCTGTAGTCAGCGGACTCCCGTTTAGGGGCCCGTGACTTGAGGGCCTCGAGATTCAGGCTAGCAGTGGACACGGTGTTGTTTCTCTGGGGTTAACTCAGCGGACATCTAATTTATCTCTGGAGGGGCCCTCCTCGTCAGTCGGGCAGAGACCCATTTGCTTGTCGGGCTTTCCCCTACCGGAGTCCAGAAAACGGACGTCTCGCTGGCAGGCGTCCACGGCCAGGCGCGCGAGCGGCACGTAGAGGCTCGACGGGTCCAGTTGCTCCAGGCGTCGGCGGAGTTTGGGCAGCCATCGGCTGAGGTGACGACGAAGAAAATCCCGCTGAGCGAGCCGGTAGGGAAGGCTGTCGGCGCCGGCCTGCAGAGCGGCAGCCTCCTTGAAGGTGAGGTAGTGCATGAACTCCAGCTCGGCGCACAGGTGATCCGGCAGATCCCCGGCCTCATGCCGCAGGCCGAAGTGCTCATAGAAGCGCACCAACTCCTCCATGATTTTCATGCGGCCACTGCGGTGCGACCCCTCGTACAGGGGGCAGGGGGGACGGCCGGGGCCCACCTCGAATAGGCGGATGTACTCCTGCTGCAGTTCGTCATGGGCCAGGGCTGGGTCGGCCCGAAGGCCGTCGTCGGCGCGGACCGGGAAGGGGAGCGCGGCCGTGGCGGCCAGCAACTCCTTCAGGAACCGGCCGGAGGCGAAGGCTTCGCTCACCTCGGATGTGGGGAAAGAGAAAGCAGTGGCGAGGTAGTGATACATGGAGCTGCGGGCGGCCGCCACCAGTTCGTCGCTGGCGCGCAGCCCCTCCAGGCGGATCGTGGTCATGTCGGCCTCTTCAGTTTCCCCGGATCCCGAGTCAGGCCGCCGAACATGCTCTTCCACTGGTACGCGATCAGTGTGTCCAGTATCTCGGATTTCTCGCCCCTCCGGGTCTTCGCCATCTCCCCCTTGAGGGTGTCGAGAACTCGGTTCACCTCCGACCCAAACAGGGATTCCAGGTACTCCCGAGGGATACGCTCCGAGCCTTCGATGACGTCGCCGTTCTCGTCAAAGCGCGGTGGCGAAAGGGGTGGCACGAAGTAGACGTTGGGTTGCGTGCCCCCCTGCGGGCGCAGGGGCAGAGCTACCTCCCACTTCTTCACCAGCTTGTGCACGGCGCTGTCCGTGTCGTCCAGATAGCCGATGAAGCGCACGCGGCCGGGGCACTGGCGGAAGCAAGCGGGCGCCACTCCTTGCTCCACGCGGGGGAAGCAGAGAATGCACTTCTGCGCGATCTTACGGATGTGGTTGAAGTAGATGCGCTTGTAGGGGCAGGCCTCCATGCAGAAGCGGTAGCCGTTGCACCGCTCCTCATCGATGAGGACGATGCCGTCGTCGACGCGTTTATAGATCGCCGTGCGGGGGCAGGCGTCTAGGCACGCGGGGTTGGTGCAGTGCATGCAGATCATCTGCAGGTAGAAGAAGTAGGAATTGGGGTACTCGCCGCTGGCCTCGTCCTCGTCCCAGAGGGGGCCGCGCGTCCCCTCCTTCTCCTTCGGGCGCAGGTGGCTGTCGACGCCTTGACCCCCGTACAGAACCTCATCGTAGTTGAACTGCCAGGCCTCCCCGAACTCCTCTCTCAACGGGATGCGGCTGACCTGCGCCTGGTTGTTGAGGAAGCCGCCGCCCATCTCTGGCCAGCCGCGGGGACTGCCCTGGCCGGGAAGCGTGGACACGATGTTCCACCACATGTAGTCAGTGCCCTCGTCATCCGTCCACAGCGTCTTGCAGGCGATGGTGCAGGTCTGGCAGCCCAGGCACTTGTTCATGTCGAACACGACGCCCAGTTGGCGCTTGACCTTCGGCGGCTCCGCCATGTTCGTGCTACTCCTGTATCTCCAGCGGCTGCCACTCCAGGGTCGCGGCCTTGATCCCGGCGCGCTCCTGGTTCGACCCCTGCCAGATAGCGAAGCCCGCCTTCGTGGTCTGGCCCGGCATCAGTGCCACCTCCTCATCCCCCCGCGCCGAGAAGGGGCGAGAGATCACCACCTGCCAACCGCCGCTGCCGTAGGAGGCCGCTGCTGCCACCGACACATTGCTTTGGCGCACGGTCGTCCCCAGTCCGGTCGCGGTGACGCTCAGTGGCTCCTCGAGGTCCGGGCGCCAGTACCAGGCGTTGACCGCTCTTTCGGGCGTGCCCATCGTCAGGAGCGGCGCGTCGCTGCGGACCGGGAACAGGACGCCGGCGCCATCGGTGAACCGGTCCGTATCGGCTATCTCGTCGTCTCTCGTCTCGTCCTGCCAGCTCAGATGGAAGAACAGCGCCTCGCCGTTATGAGCGGCCGCCACCCGCAGCTGGCCGGTGAGGCCGAAGGGGCGATCCTTCGAGGCGTTCATCGTGTACTCCGACGGCTGGGACGCCCAGGGGGTCGGGTCCAGAGTCACCGTCTCCTCCTTGGCGGACGCCCACTCCGCCGCTGCTGGATCGAGGAGTCGGTCGGAAGGGACCGAGAGTCGGACTGCGGTAACCACGCGTCCAGTGTCTCCCGGTACGCTCGCGGAATCTATCGGGTAGAGGCAGTAATGATGTGTCGGGCAAAACCCCACACCAAGTCCAGTGAATTGCCTGATAGACGGTCTGGCCTTGGCCGGTGAGACTGTGGTTGCTGTGAGCCTGCAGCTTCGAGCGGCAGGCTGGTGAACTTTGCCCGCGTCATCCGACAGCTCGACAAGGAGCACCTGATGCCAGACGCCACCTATGATGCGGTGATTATCGGGGCTGGCCACAACGGCATGGCCCTGGGCGCGTACCTGGCCAAGTGCGGCTGGGACGTCGCCATCGTGGAGAAGCGCGGTGAGGAAGGCGGCGGCCTCTGCACCGAGGAGTTGACCCGCCCCGGCTTTCTCCACAACGTCCACTGCAACTACCATACTCTCGTAGGCGTCTGCCCCGTATACGACGATCTGGAGCTCACCAAGCACGGCCTCCGCTACGTCCGGCCGCCGGTGCAGATGGGCAGCGTATTCTCTGACGGCACTGCCCTCACCGTCCACACGGACCTCGACAAGACCTGCGCCTCCATCGCCCGCTTCTCGCAGAAGGACGCCGACACCTTCCGCCGCCTGTACGAGGAGTCCAAGGGCTACATGGACATGATCCTCCGCACCCTCATGTACTCGCCCCCCATCCCCCTCACTGACATCACTAAGGCATTGGTCGTCTGGGGCGTCGAGGACAAGGCCGAGTTTCTCAGCGTTCACCTGCGACGCATGAGCGTGAACGAGTTCCTGGACGAGCACTTCGAGAGCGACAAAGTGAAGGCCCACCTGGCCTTTCACGCCGCTCTGGGCGGCTACTCGACCGACCGCAAGGGGCTGGCGGTGTCGTTCCCGTTGCTGGTGGGCAAGATCGACAACTGGCACGTCTGCATCGGCGGCTCACACGCCCTGGCCCACGCCATCTGGGAGGCGTTGGCCCAGGCCGGTGGTCGGGTGTTCCTCAAACACGGCGTGCAACAGATCTTGACGGAGAACGGCAAGGCTGCCGGCGTTCGCCTGGAGGACGGCTCGACCATGAAGGCCCGCCACCTCGTCGCCTCCTCCATCAGCCTCGAGCAGACGTTCCTCGAAATGCTCCCCCGCGACAGCCTCTCGACCTCTTTCGTCGAGGAGGTGGAGGGCTTCCCTCACATGGACTGGTCGTTCTTCTCCACCCACCTGGCGATGACCCGCGCCCCCGAGTACCGGGCCGCCGACTTCGATCCGGACGTCAACCAGGCGTGGGTGGTCAACCTGGGGTACGATAGCCCCGCGGAGATTAATCGCCACTGGAAGGACGTCCGCGCGGGCAAGCTGGCCGACCCCAAGCCCAACTGCGCTGTGAACTCCCTGTTCGATCCCATAGACGCGCCATCAGGACACTACACCGGCCTGATGCGGCAGTTCGCGCCCTTTAGCCTGGCCAATGGCGGCCCCGAGGCCTGGGACGAGATGGCCGAGGGCTACGGCCGCCGCTGCATCGAGAAGTGGCAGGAGGCTGCCCCTAACCTCAACAACGGCGCCTTCATCGAGTGGACCACCTACACCCCGATGGACATCACCCGCCGCATTCCCAACATGGTGCGGGGCGACTGGATGAGCGGCCTCATCGACCTCGACAACATGCTGGAGAATCGCCCCTTCCAGGAGCTTTCTCAGTACCGCTCGCCCATCTCCAACCTCTACATGTGTGGGGCTACCCAGCACCCCCATGGTTTCGTCACTTTTGCCCCCGCCTACAACGCCCTCCAGGTCATTGCCGAAGACTATGACTTGGAGCCCTGGTGGAGGTGACCGCGATGGCGGAATCCCCGTCCGTCCCCGTCCGTCTCGCCGATGGGGCGGACAGCGGCCTGGCTTCCATTGTGCAGCAATACATGGAGCAGGACCTGGAGGAGTTCTCCGATAAGAGGCGACTGGCCAGGCGGCTGCGCGGGCGTTTGGCCATGACTGCCGCCGACTATGACACAACGGTGACGGTGGAGTTTCGCGGCGGCGAGATCGCCATCTGGGACGGCGAGCGTCCGCCCTTGGACGCCTCCATCGTCGGTCCCTATCAGGGGCTGACCCGACTGCTCCAGGGACGGGCCAACCCGCTGCTGGAGCATCTTCGAGGTCGCCTGCGCGTCCGCTCCAGCCTGCGGCGGCCTTTCTTCCCGCTGCACGTCCACAGTCTGATGAAGCTGCCGCCCGAGGAGGGGACGCACCGGCCAGTCGCAGCTTGGGCGCTGGCCGCTGCGGGCACACTCGCGGTCGGGGGTGCCGTCGCCCTCGCCCTGTGGTTGACCTGACGGAGGTAAGGGCCATGCCTGACGAGACCTACGACGCAGTGATCATCGGAGGCGGCCACAACGGCCTCTGTACGGCCGCCTACCTGGCCCGCGCCGGCCTCAAGGTCGGCGTCTTCGAGCGGCGCCACGAAGAGGCTGGCGGCGCCCACACCGAGGAGGCAACCGTCCCCGGTTTCTGGCACAACCTCCACGCTCAGTACATGGAGTTCATCGACTACATGCCCTTCTACCACGACTTCGACCTCCCCCGTTTCGGTGCCCGTGTTATCAGGCCCGAGGCCCAGATCGGCATCACCTTCGCCGATGGCCGGCCGCCCTTGATCATCTACAGGCCAGATCTTGAGCAGAGGACGTACGCCAGCATTTCCCGCTTCTCCAAGCATGACGCCGAGGTGTTCAACGAGATCCGCCGCAAGGTGATGGACAACGATCAGTACCTCGCCGCTCTGCTATACACACCCGCGCCGGACGAGGCCCGATCCGAGCCTCCTCCTCCCTTCGCCCCCAAGTTGTGGGAGCTATGGATCGGACTGGGCTTCAAGCCAGGGGAGTTTCAGAAGTCCCCCAAGGTCATCATCGACGAGCTGTTCGAGTCTACGGAGCTGCGGGCCACCCTCTACCGCCAGTGCATAGAGTGGGGCTCGAACGTTCACGCCAGTAACGGCTTGGGATTCGTCCTCTCCGTCATTTGGTTCTGCGGCATCCACTACATGTCGGTGGGGGGCACCCACACACTGGGCCACGCTATGGCCAGCGCTGCCCTCCATGAGGGCGTAGACCTGCGCTACAACCACCACGTCCGTGCCATCCTCACCAAGAACGGCCGCGCCACCGGCATCCGCCTCGACGATGGCCGCGAGATCGAGGCGAGGATCGTCGCTTCCAACGCCGACCCGCGCACGACCTTCATGGAACTGCTGGGATGGGACAAGCTCTCCCTGTTCCGCAAGGAGCGCCTCTCCAACTGGCGCTTCGGCCCGGAGCACGTGTTGGGCACTCCCTCCTTCGCCCTCCATGAGCCGCCCGCCTACAAGTCCGCCAAGCACGACCCGGACATCGACCGCTGCTTCTACACCATCGTCGGCTATGAGAACCATCAGGAGATGTCGGAGTACATCCTTCAGGCCTACGGGGGTCGAATCCCGGAGACGCCCGGCGCAGGCACCTGGGTGAACACCTTGTGGGACCCCAGCCAGGCGCCGCCCGGCAAGCACGCCATGAACGGCTGGTTCTTCTTCCCCAAGGCCTCCTGTCTCTCTCCTCAGGAGTGGGACGAGGTCCGTGCCACCTACAACAACCGCTTCCTAGACCTGTGGGTGAAGTATGCGCCCAACATGACCCGCGAGAACGTTATCGCCAACAAGCTGTATGTGCCCTTGGACATCGAGAAGAGGATCGGCATGCCGGAGGGCGACTTCTCCCACGGTCGTCCCGGCTACATCGCCCTTGGCGTGCCCCGAGCTCATCCCCACCGTACGGAGATTGAAGGGCTCTATGTCTGCGGCGCCTCCAGCAGCGGCGGCATCAGCGCCGCCCCCGGCTACAACGCCTTCAAGGTCATCGCCGAAGATCACGACCTGCCCAAGATTTGGAAGAGAGACGACCGCATCTACTGAGAGGACCAGCGATATGCCTGCAATCTACACCAAGGAGTGGTACGACGAACTGAAGGACCTCCTCAACCGTAACGACGAGGTTGAGAAGAACGCCCCCCGCGGCAAGATCAAGGTCATGGCCGAGCTACGGGGCGAGGGCCAGTCCCCCTACCTGACCGACGGCCAGAGGTTGTTCTTCGTCGTGAACCTTGACGACGGCAAGTGCACCGATTACCAGGAGGTGGCCGAGCCGCCCCCGCGTAAGGAGTTTGACTTCATCTTCGAGGTGCCGGCCACGGTATTCGAGGGAGTGTCGGCGGGGCTGGTGGACCCGATCGATGCAGGCCTCAAGGGCACCATCAAGATCACCGGCGACATGCGCATCCTCATCAAGCACGCCGAGCTCGTGAACGTCGTGCATGAGGTCTACGCCCGCGAGGTGGAGACCACCTGGCCCAAGGGAAAACCTCCTTACTCGGGGGAATAAGGGCTCGCTCAGCGCGACCAGCCCCCTTAGAATGGGCACAGCCCGGTCCTAGTGGAAGGAGGCCTGCCCATGAGAGAGCTGCCGGAGCCCTTCCAGAAGCTCGGTCGAGATCATCCCAAAGTTCACGAGGCCTACGAAGCGCTGGCTGCGGCCGCCCACGAGTCCGGCCCTCTCGATGGGCGCACGCGCCGGCTGGTGAAGCTGGCGATCGCCGTGGGGGCCCGCATGGAGGGAGCGGTGCGCTCGCACACGTGGCAGGCCAAAGAGGCGGGCGTTGCCGAAGCCGAGATGGACCACGTGGTGTTGCTAGCCCTGACCACCATTGGCCTCCCGTCCATGGTGGCGGCGCGGACCTGGGTAGCCTCGGCCCTGGCCAAGGTCTAGGAGGTGACTGCCCCGGCCCGATGCTCTCGGTGATGCCAGGTGCACCTGTTAGTCCCTAGTTGCTGTCCCCGCTCTCTTTCGTTCCAGGCTGAAGTGGCGCTCCAGGAGATCGACCACGCCCTCGGCGTCGTCCAGCCCGAAATGGGGGACGTCCACCTCGAACTGCTGGTCGGTAACTAGGGCCAGAAGGTCCTGCGGCGGCGCCACCAGCTCACTGCCGAAGTCCCGGCGAGACACCTCGATCTTCGCTTTGGCCGCCTGCCGGTAGCCCTCGGTGAGGATGACGTCCGCTCGGTTCGACACCATCCCCGCCAGATCATCCAGGGATCGCTCCTTATCCACGTTCTCCAGGAGGGCGAGCCTGTTGACGGCAGAGATCATCACCACGTCGCTCCCGGCCTCGGCCAGGCGGTAGGTATCCTTGCCCGGGTGGTCCATCTGGAAGTTGTGGGCGTCATGCTTGATGGCGGCCACACGGTAGCCGCGGCTCTTCAGCTCGCGGATGAGCTTCTCCAGGAAGGTGGTCTTCCCGGCGCCGGAGTTCCCGATGACGCTGATTGTGGGGACTGGCATCGGCAGCCTCTGAGAGGTGAGTGTTGCGCTCCGGAGGGCTGGTGAGGAACTCTTAGCGAGAAGATAGCCCTGCCGCAACCTACTGTCAGCTTATGGGCCAGGGCGAAGTCGTGTCTGTCAGGTAGGGCCGCTACTAAGGGTAAGGTTTTCCCTTACATGACGCCGCGTCGGCGCGTCACGGGCCTACCAGCGGCCTATCGACCCGCGATGGAGGGAGTAGGCGAGGAACACCAGGACCCCACAAGCGATGAGGAGAGGGATGAGGACGAGGGCCTGCGCGTCGGACTCCCCGATGGAGGGAGAAGCAGGGCCGGAGGAGGTCGATAGCGCCACAAGCAGGGCGACTCCGGCGGTGGCCTCCGTTAGGCTAAGCCACTGGTTGCGCAACAGAGGCCCTATATGATCGTTGGCTGAATCGTGGCGCAGGAACTCCAGGAGAAAGCGCCCACTTCCGTAGATCACGAGGTACATGGCGGCGGGAATGCCCTCCCGGCTGCTGGCCAGAGCGACGGCGTTGAGCAGGAGGAAGAGGCCGAGGTTCAAGGTGGCTTCGTACAGGGGGACGGGATGGATAGGTGTGCCTCGCAGCCCTGCCGCCCATGCTGCTTTCGCCAGAGGGCTGTCATAGCGGATGGCCAGCGGAGACTCGCTGGGGCGGCCGAAGCAACAACCGAAGGTGAGACAGCCGATGCGGCCCACAGCGTGAGTGAGCGTGCCCGCCAGGACGGCCACGTCGATGAGCAACAGCAGTGACCGGCCGGACAGCACGGAGTACAGCACGAGCGCGGCGGCGATGGCGATGAAGCCACCCCAGGAGGCGAACTCCACTGTCCGCAGAGTCTCGCCCGTCCGCTGGAGAATGTCGCGCAGGCGCCACGGTAACAGGAAGGCGCGGGCGAAGATGATGTGGCCGACGAGTATCCCGGCCAAGAGCAACGCTACGTCGAGGAGCGGTAACCCCTCTCCCAGAAGGAGGGCCGCTGCCCACAGGCCGCCCAGGAGGGCACCGATAGCCGCGAATAGGCCTAGGGTGACGAATGTATACTCGCCAACCCGAAACAGCACTGTCCAGTTGGCCAGACTTTGCAGCTTGTCGTGCAGCGAAGGCGCAGTCACTCCCTCAGAATTGGCCATGGTCTAAGAAGATGGTGCCAGCTTGGACCAGGTGAAGTCTGTCGGGCTTCGCCGTATCAGGCGTGGGGTGAAGCCCCACGCTAGGCGAGGGTCGGTAGGGGGTGCGCGTTCAGCGTGTGCCAGTAGAGCAGGGGTCGTGGCAGGTCGGCCCGCTCGATAAGAGCGGCCACTGTCTTGGCCGTGTAGGTGGAATCGAGTTCCAGCCCCTCCAGCCGCGAAAGCAGATCCTTCGCCTCCTCGCCCTTCGGCGTCGGGTGGCCGTAGCGCCGCGCTTCGGCATCCGAGATCACGGTCAGGTCGTGTGGACCGAATGACAAGGGCGGGATGGAGGCGCCCTCGCGGCGTAACAGCCGGGCCGTGGCGTTCGCCAGGCGGGCCACTCCGTGGGCTCCCACCGTCGGGACGTCGGACACTTGGACGGCGACGACAGACGTGTCGAGGTCGGCCAGCCGCAGCCCCAGGAGCAGGCCGGCGGCAGTGCCGTTGGAGCCCAGTGGCAGCAGCACCGCTCGTGGCTGGGGCAGGAGCCCCTGGCGCACTTCATCAGCCAGTTCGAATGCCGCGTTGACGTAGCCGACGCAGCCTACCGGCGTTGACCCACCGGGCCGGAGGATATAAGGCGGGCGCGGCGGAAGGCCGAACTGCGTGTAGCGGAGAATCAGCCAGGCCGCTCGCACTACCGCCGACGAAAGGCCGCCCGCGCGTACGGTGCGGGCGCCGGCCTGCTCCAGATGGCGCAGGTTGACCCGGACCTCGTCCGTCTCCGGCTGCTCAACGAGGATAGCGGCTACCCGGATACCAAGGTCGCGGCCGTAGAGGGCGGTGGCCAGGCAGTGGTGGCTGCCGGTGCCCCCGAAGGTGAGGATGGTTGAAAGCCGCCGGCGCAGGACGTCCGCCAGGACAAACTCCAGTTTCCGTATCTTGTTGCCCCCATACGTGGTGCCCAGGAGGCCGTCGTTCTTCATCCACAGGTCGGGTCGGCCGAGGTGCTCTTCCAGGCTCGTGAGTCGGCGCACGGGACTGGGGCCCGACGCCAAGACCACACGCGGCAGAGATGCCTCCAGTCCGGGGCATGCGTCGAAGAGGGGGAGGCTGGTCGTGGGCATCGGGTGATCGGTCACAGGTTGCGATCCCCATGGTGCGTGAGAGCGGTTCAGTTGTCAACGTCGACGGGGCGGCCAGCGTGTCGTCTACGACATGAAGGTGAGTCTCCTTAAGGTTCCAGGCGCCGGGCGAGGGAGCGGATGGAGTGCGGGCGATGAAGTCGACGATCGCTTCCGCTAGCTCTTCGCCCTTGTCGTCCCGGAGAAAGTGGTCCGCCCCGCTGCCCTCACTGCGGTTAGCTGCCTCTCTTTGGCCGCTTCCCGTGCGGGGGCCACCAACTCCTCGCCTTGCCTTTTCAGCAACGTCAGGAATGCTTCTACCACAGCGGGATCGAACTGAGTGCCGGCAGCGCGCTCCAGCTCAGCTATTGCCGTCTCCCTGCTCAGGGCCTTGCGGTAGGAACGCTCGTGGGTCATGGCGTCGAACACGTCCACGACGCTCAGAATGCGCGCCTCCAGGGGGATCTCTTCGCCAGCCAGGCCGCTGGGGTAGCCGGTGCCGTCGAACCGCTCATGGTGATGGCGGACTATCGTCGCCAGTTGTTGCAGGGCTTCCGCTTCGGAGACTATTATGCTGGCGCCGAGTGCCGCGTGCTGCTTGATCTTGGCGAACTCCTCTTTAGTCAGTTTACCGGGCTTGTTGAGGATGGCCTCGCTGATGCTGACCTTGCCGATGTCGTGCAAGAGACTGGCAATCCTGATATCGCGCACGCGTTCGGGCGGCACCCGCATCTCCTCAGCGACGGCGACCGCCAGCAGGCTGGTGCGTTCCTGGTGCCCACGGACGTAGCGGTCCTTGATCTCGGAGGCTGCTCCGATGGCGGCGATAGTACTGAGGTCCAGGTCTCCAACAATCTCAGAGGCGCCGAGATCGCGGAGAACCGCGGCCAGGTCGCTGGCCGTGGTGGAGAGCCTTCCCGATTGTGTCTCGTGGACAAGGTTGAGCCCGTGGGGGGGCGATTGGATAGGCGGATCCTTTCTTCTCAGGCCATGAATGCCTGCTGCCCGCTTGGCATCGTACATGACAGCGTCTGCCATCCGTACGAGTTCGTCTGTGGTGGTCGCGTCCTCGGGGAAGCAGGCCACGCCGGCGCTGAGGCCTAGCCAGGCTGCCGCGAGGTCGTCCATCTTCTTCAGCCTTGCGGCGAGGAGCCTTTTTGTGCGGTTGACGGCTCGTTGTGCCCTTGATGGGTCGGCATTCAGTAGTATCGCTGCAAATTCATCGCCGCCGTAACGGAAGGCGAGGTCTGATCGACGCACGCCCGAGCGGATGCAGTCAGCAACGAGCTGCAGAGCCGTGTCACCGGCCTGGTGGCCTCGGGAGTCGTTGTAATGCTTGAAGGCGTCGACATCCATCATCACTACGGCGAAGCTCTGCCCGTAGCGCTCCGACCGCTCTATCTCCTCGGTCAGGCGCTGGTAGAAGTGGGCGTGGTTGAAGAGGCCGGTGAGACCGTCCGTGATCGCCTTCACCTCCAGTTCGGCGTGCAGTCTCTCCCGTTCCTCTTCCAGCTGCTTGCGCTCGGTGATGTCCCGACCGGTAATCTGGATTCCGGTGTACTCGCCCTCCTCATCGAACAGGGGATAGCCGTTCCACTCCACCACTCTGGTCCCCATAGGCGTCACCTGACGGTTCACAAATCCGCTGACTGGCTCTTTCCTTCGCCGCATCTCTCGGATGGCCTCGGCGGTGGGGCCTAGATCCTCGGGATGGGTGAACGCTCTGGAGTCGGTTCCGAGGAGTTCCTCTCTCGGCTTTCCATAGAATTGGCAGGCGGCGTCGTTGAGGAAGGTCCAGTTGCCACGCCTATCCATCCTGCAAATGACATCGCCCGTCAGGTTCGTGGTAGCGATGTACTGGTCGGCGGACCTTCTGAGCTCCTGCGCAGACCGCTGTAATTCCTTATGCATCTGCAGGGCCTTGAGGGCCGTTGCCACTTGGGCGACAAACCCCTCCAGTAGGCTGACCTCGTCCGGAGGGAAGGTGCGAGGCTTGAAGGAGACGAAGGCCATCGTCCCCAGGAACTCGTCCTGAAACATCAGGGGAAAGTCCACCGCAGACCTCAGGAGGCTGCGAGCATAGAACATCCTCACATGTTCTGGATACACTGGATCATTCTGCATGTCGGGTCTGAACGAGGGTTTCAGATTGGTCATCACTTCGATGTTCCACGGGTCTGGCCGGTCCGGGTTCAAGCTAGCTCCCCACATCTTAGCCAGGGTCCCGCTGGTAAAGCGGTGTTCGCCCAGGACGCGCATGAAGAAGCGGCCGGTAGTGCCGTCGTACAGGTCGATGTTCACTATATACTCGAAACCCGTGGATGCGGAGACAGCGGTGGCCAGGTCTTTTAGGGCCCCTTCCACATCCTCTGATCGGGTGAGCACCTGGGCCGCGTTGGCCAGAGTGTGCAGTTGCTCCCCCAGGCGTTGGCCGCGATCGGCGTTCAGGAACCGCTCCAGAATGATGGTGAGGGCGGGCATCGCCGATTCCATGAAGCGCAGGGTGTCAGCGCGGGCCTTGTGGTCCCAGTCCCCCCGCAGGATACACATCTCGGACAGACTCTCAGTGGTTGGCACGGTCAAGGCTACAAATTGGCGGTCATCGTCGCTGAGGGCTCCCGTGAAATCCTCCACTCGGCGGCCTACTAAGTTGAAGGCCACGGGCCCGCTCGCCTGCGCGGCGTGACGCTGGATTATCGTGAGAGCAGCCGGCGTCAGCTCGGTATCGCTGCCACCCCTGGCATCGCTGCAGGTGAGGAAGTCCTTGTCCTCGGCATACACCACCATCGCCTCGGCCACGCCCGTGGCCTGGCGGATGATGCTGGCTGCTCGAAGAAGGGTCTCCCTGTCGGCGGGACTCTCGTTTGCGATTCTCGCCAGTTGGCTGAGCGGCTGGGCGTGTTGCGGCATCTATATACTCCAGGATGGCTAATCTATCGCCTCGTTGCCTTCGCCTGCGGCGTGACAGCGCTGGCGCCAGTCGGCCTGGGCCGGATGCACCCGCGAAGCCGTGCAAACCCCATGACCGAATGGCTGCACTCGTTCAGCGAGAAGCCATCTCTGCTTTTGGTTCCACTATGTACGATGCTTAGGTGACAAATCGGTTACAGGTATTTCGTCCGCGATGTGGGGTCAACAAGGGTGGTTCAGAGAGCGAGCGGGCAACGGCGCATGGGCCGGCAGCAACTGCGCGTTCCTGCCATGGCCATCCCTGCCGACGTAGCGTCTCGGCTGTCGCTGCGCGCGAGGGTGGCAGGCGAGAGGCGTTGAGGGGGCGACACCTGGCCGCGGCGAAGCCCTTTCAAAGAACTGGAACGGCCTCGCAACAGAGGCGAGCGGGAGGAGTTACCGCTCAGACATGAGTTTGACCTCGCCGATATCCGCATCGTGTTCTCCCTGGGCCTGTGGGCGCCAAGGTCCGAACCTTGACGAAGGCAGGAAGACCACCTGCCTGCCGGCCCCATCGGCGGCAGTTCGTCCTCCTACGACACGAAGGCGAAGCGGATCGACGTCTAGGCGCTCAGCGAGGCGGCGGCTGGGGTGCTGGCCATGAAGTCGACGACCACTTCCGCTAGCTCTTCGCCCTTATCCTCCTGCAGGAAGTGGCCGGCGCCCTCGATTGTCGTGTGGGGCTGCCCCTTGCTGCCCGGGACGAGCTGCTGGAAGAGGCGGTCTCCTCCTCGAGTGACAGGGTCCGAGTCGCTGAAGGCGGTGAGGAACGGCTTCTCCCAGCGCCGCAGGGCCTCCCAGGCCTTGCGGTTGGCCGGAACGGCGGGATCGTCTGGCGAGGTGGGCACGAGTACGGGGAAGATCCGCGCGCCCGCCTTGTAGCGGTCGTCCGGGAAGGGAGCGTCGTAGGCGGCGATCACTTCGGGTGACAGGTCAGTGACGCAGGCGCCCTTGATGATCCCACCGACGTGGAACTCTGGAGTCTCCTGAGAGTAGCGTTGCCAGCGCAGGAACGCCTCGCTGGCGGGCTGATTGCCAGTCGGCAGGCCCGTGTTGGCGGCGACGATGCGGGCAAAGCCGCCCGCGTGCTCCGCCGCCAGGCGCAGGCCGATAAGCCCGCCCCAGTCCTGGCACACGAGGGTGATGCCGCGCAGGTTTAGGCTCTCGATTAGGGTGCGCATCCAGTCGACGTGGCGTTGGTAAGTGTAATCCTCCCGCCGCGCAGGCTTGTCGGAGCGGCCGAAGCCAACGAGGTCGGGCGCCACGACTCGATGGCCCGCTGCCGTGAGGACGGGGATCATCTTCCGGTACAGGTATGACCAGGACGGCTCGCCGTGCAGCAGCAGGACTGGGTCGGCGTCGGGTGGGCCTTCGTCCACGTAGTGGATGCGCAGGCTGCCTCCCTCACCGTCGGGAGCCTCCAGGTAGTGGGGTTCGAACGGATAACCGGGCAGACCGGCGAAGCAATCGTCGGGCGTGCGCAAGACTTCCATCAGTTCCCTCCCAACGCCGAGAGATCGACCCGCTACGGATCGATAGCTGTCAGAGGCATCTTATCACCTACCGGCTGCCAGGGGACGGCGTCGCCTCCGGAGAGGCGTCAGGCTTACGGCCCCGGTCGCCTCAGTCCTGGGCGGCGACCGCCTGCTCCCTCACGCGCTCCCACAGGGAGATGCTGGACTCCCGGCAGAGTTCGCAGGCCATAAGATGAACCGCCATACGCAGCTCGGCGTCCTCCTCTTGGGCCAGGACACCACCCCACAAGACATGGGCTATGTGGGTGTTCTCCCGCGTGCTTGCCCGATCACCGCTGGACCTCCCCATGTCGAAAGGCTTGGGGACGTTGCGTGGC
>CAYFYG010000151.1:0-3450 GCA_964347225.1 uncultured Dehalococcoidia bacterium
CTGTTCGCGCTGGCCGGGCTGGCTCGCTGGCTGGAGGTGGACGGGGAGGAAGCGCTGCGCTCCGCCTGCCGGGACTTCCAACGGCTCTTCGAGCGCCTGGAAGCCATGGTCCGGGATGAGGGTCGAGACCTGGCCGCTATGAGCGCCGCGGACAAGCTGGCCCTGTGGCAGAGGGTGAAGGAGGTTCCCGATCCACAATGAGGCACCCGCCACACCGCGGACGGGCGAGCCGTGATTTGTGGGGTCGGTGGCCCGGTGATAAGCTGAGGCCGCCCATCGCGCTGAGAGGAGGCTCACCATGGCCGAGCAAGAGGACAGCGTCGTGACGCGGGAGCGGTTCGCCGCCGGCATGACCTGGCAGGAGTACCTGGAGCAGATCAAGCGCAACCGCGAGAAGTTCGCATACAACTACGAGGAGACCGCCCTCAGCGATGGGGACGTGGAGGCTTTCCGCTCGCTGGCCGCCGAGGGGGGCGGCCCGGCAAAGGTACTGGCGCTGGCCGAGGACTGGTGCCCGGACGTGTTCAGGGGCCTGCCGGTGATGGTACGCATCGCGGAAACGGCGGGGCTGGAGCTGCGCATCTTCCCCCGCGACGAAAACCTGGACATCATGAACGAGTTCCTGAAGGGGGGAGAGCACCAATCGATCCCCACGTTCGTGTTCTACACGGAGGACCACCGCTACATAGCCCACTGGATCGAGCGGCCGGCGAAGGCGGACGCGGAGATGGGACAGGTGAGGGCGCTGTTCGAGGGCAAGGATAGGGACGAGGCGATGGGCCGGTACGACGAGTTCCAGCGGGGGCCAGTGTGGGCCACGTGGCGGCAGGAGACGGTGCGGGAACTGCGCGACCTGCTCCAAGAGAGGTGCGGCTAGCAAAGAAAAGAGCTGCGAGAGGCAGCCCGCCCCAGACTGCCTCTCGCGCTATCTCGCTCTGTCAGAGCGAGACCAGAAGGAGGTCGCCCCTCTAGATGTCGCGTTGATTTGCTGAGTACAACGCCCGCCGCAGGGAAAGGTTAACGCAACTGGTAAAGCGTTATGGCGTTTTCTCAGTCAAAGCACTTCGCCTTACGCGGTTCACTACTAGAGACGCGGCCGGTGCAACATTCGTTGCGTCGGCAGGCTGGCGCTGGGACTATAATGGTGACGGGTAGGTCCCTCCATGGCGCACCGTCCCTTCGAAATCCTGGAGCACACCGCCGACGTGGGCATCGTGGCGCACGGGGCCAGTTTGGAAGAGATGTTCGCAAACGCCGCCGCCGGGATGTTCGCGATCATGGCGGACCTGGATGGCGTGCGCCCGCTGGAGGAGCGCCGGATCGATGTGGAGGGGCGCGATCGCGAGGGGCTGCTGGTGCGGTGGCTGACGGAGCTCCTGTACCACCTGGACGCGGAGGAGATGCTGTTCTCGCGGTTCGAGGTGGAGGAGATGAGCGACAGGCGTCTGCGAGCCCGGGCCTGGGGCGAGCGTATAGACCGGGAGCGTCATCGGCTGCACTTCGGAGTGAAGGCAGTGACGCGACACATGCTGGAGGTGGAGCCGGAGGACGGCGGCTATCGCGCGCAGGTGCTGTTCGATATCTAGCGCTCGCCGTATGGAGGGCGTGGGCCCGGAAGAGATGGGGTGACAGGACATGGTGACTAGGTGGAAAGACGTTCTGGAGAAGATAGACGACCGGCGCTGGCGGCTGCCGGAGAAGGTCAAGCCGGGGATGCGGGTGCCGGGACTGGTGTTCGCCACCGAGGAGATGCTGGGTGTCATCGGACAGGATCAGGCGCTGGAGCAGGTAGCGAACGTCGCGTTCCTGCCGGGAATCGTGAAGTACTCGATGGCGATGCCGGACATCCACTGGGGGTACGGCTTCCCCATCGGCGGGGTGGCGGCGATGCGGGTGGAGGACGGGGTCATCTCGCCGGGCGGCGTCGGCTTCGACATCAACTGCGGCACGCGGGTGTTGCGGACGACGCTGACGGAGGAGGAGGTGCGGCCGCACGTGAAGGAGCTGGTGAACCAGATCTTCCGGGACATCCCCGCCGGCGTCGGTGGGCATGGGCTGCTGCGGGTCTCGCTCAAGGAGATCGACGAGGTGATGGTGCAGGGGGCGCGGTGGGCGCTGGAGCACGGCTACGCCTGGCCCGAGGACGTGGAGTCGGTGGAGGGCGGAGGCGCACTGAAGGGGGCGAACCCGGACAAGGTGAGCAAGCGGGCCAAGGAGCGGGGGGCACCGCAACTGGGGACGCTGGGCTCCGGCAATCACTTCCTGGAGATCCAGGTCATCGATGAGGTGTTCCACGCCGAGGCGGCGGAGGCGATGGGCATCGACGGGCCGGGACAGGTGCTGGCGTTCATCCACTGCGGCTCGCGGGGATTGGGCCACCAGACGTGCCAGGACTACCTGGACGTGATGGAGGAGGCGGCGCGGAAGTACCGCATCAACCTGCCGGACAAGCAGCTCGCCTGCGCGCCCATCGGTTCGAGGGAGGGACAGGCCTACCTAGCGGCGATGACGGCAGCGGCGAACTACGCGTTCTGCAACCGCCAACTCATCGCCCACTGGACGCGAGAGGCGTTCCAGCGGGTGCTGGGGCGCGACGCGCGCGACGACCTCGGCATGGAGGTGGTGTACGACGTGGCCCACAACATCGCCAAGATGGAGCGACACCGGGTGAACGGGCGGGAGATGACGGTGTGCGTGCACCGAAAAGGGGCGACGCGGGCGTTCGCACCGGGGCACCCCGACATGCCGAGTCGGTATCAGGGCATCGGGCAGCCGGTGCTGGTGCCCGGAGACATGGGCCGCTACTCGTACATCTGCGTGGGGACGGAGCAGGCGATGAGGGAGACGTGGGGTTCGACATGCCATGGGGCGGGGCGAGTGCAGAGCCGTCACGCCGCGAAACGGATGCTGAAGGGCGTAAACATCGCCGACCGGCTGGCGCGTGACGGAATCTACGTGCGGGCGCAGAACCGCGGACTGCTGTCGGAGGAGGCGAGCGAGGCGTACAAGGACGTGGCGGAGGTGGTGGACGTGCTGCACGAGGCAGGGATCGCCCACAAGGTGGCTCGGATGCGGCCGATGGGAGTGGTCAAGGGGTAGCGTGTTTCAGACCGCAGCTTGAAAGCTGCGGCATCCATTCCGCTCGCCATTCGACATCCGCCTGAGGCGGACTCGCCTTCGGCTCGGCCTCAGGACGAGCGGTCCTGAGCCCCGACACATGTCGGCTTGTGATTCGACAGGCTCACCACGAACGGAGCAAGGGTGTATCTCAACGGTCTAAGCCGCCCGATGCCCCCGCCTTCAGGGGAATTGTGTTGTACGCGGTGGCTTTCTACGGGCCCGGCTCCACGATCAGGTATGTGAAGGGTATCGGAGACCGCGACTTGCCCAACAGGTGGACAGTGAAGCCGTTCCCGGCGTCGCGCTCCACCCACGAGACTTGAGCGCGGC
>CAYFYG010000152.1:0-6038 GCA_964347225.1 uncultured Dehalococcoidia bacterium
GGAAATCCATCCCCCATACCGAGTGCTGCTTGCAGATCTCCCAGTTCTCTCGAGACGTGACCAGGCACCAGTACCTCACCGCGCACCCACCTCCCGCCCCATGACCAGCGACGCCTCGCGCTGGCGGTCGGGGATGTTCCAGTAGGTGCGGAGGAGGCGGTCGCCATCGGGGTCAAGGGAGAAGCCGTGCTTGGCGTAGAAGCGGATGGCCCAGGCGGCGTCGGCCCACATGCCGACGAGCAGTCGCGGCGTCTCGGTCAGCCCGATGACGTGTCGCAGCAGGGCCGAGCCAAGGCCGCCCCGCTGGCGGCCCGTCTCCACGTAGAGGTGGCGGAGGAGGGTGACGTCGCGCACCGGCTGATAGCCGACGACACCGACCAGCCGGCCGCCCTCCTCGATGCCGTAGAAGGTCATGGCGGCGGCCTCCCGCTGCAGCTCGTCCAGCGGCATGTAAGGCTCGTGCCAGCAGTCGTCGGGAATGGCGCCCCGGTAGGCGATGGCGGCGTCGTTGATGATGTCGTGGACGCGGGAGAGGTCGCCGTCGCGGCAGGGGCGGATCACTTGAAGCGCTGGACCTCGAAGCGCCACATCTCGACCGGCTCGTCGGGGGCGATGAGGGCCTTGGAGCGGGCGATCTCCACCTGCTGCTCGGCCGTGTCGACGCCCTCGATGTCGGGCAGCAGCAGGCCGCGGCGGCGGCCGCTGCGCACGATGACGCCATAGCGGCGCGGGTCCAGCTCATCGAGCCCCTGGATGGGCTCAGGCGGGGCCAGGACGTCAACGCTGTATACCAGGTTGGAGAGCTCCTCCTCGGTGACGGGGAGGAAGCGGGGGTCCATGGTGGCGGCGTCGATGGCGTTGCGCACGACCTCGCGCGGCAATTCCGGCTCGACGGGGTCCACGGCGCCGATGCAGCCACGCAGCAGGCCGTCGCTGGTCTTGAGCGATACGAAGCAGCTTCCGCGCCGGGGCAGGTCGCCCAGGGCCAGGGACGCCGGCTCCAGCACCCGGCCCTCTCGCACGAACGCCTCGACGGCGTCGCGGGCGAGGCGCACCAGCGGGTGGCCGGGGCCAGCCGCGGCGACGATGTCCTCCGGTTCCGGCGGCACGGGCCCTTCGACGGGGCTCAGGACGGGCTCCGGCTCGGCACGCTCGACGCGGGCGTAGGGCGCTTCCCCTTCGCCCTCCAGGATGTCGATGGCGGCCACCATGTAGCCGACGCCGAAGGGCCCCTCGTAGGAGAGGACGCGAGGGCGGACGGGGAGGCCGTCCAGGGCCCCCATGAGAAAGCTTATGGAGGACACGGCGTCATCGCCGGCCCGCTCGCGGAACCCCTCGTCCATCGTCAGCAACGCCTCCACGTCCCACGAGGCCACGGCCTCGCGGACGCGACGATCGAGCTCCGGCCCGGCGGGGTCGAAGCCATAGGGGCCCTCCTTCGACAGGCGATGGGAAAGGTCGGCGCTGGCCACGATGACGGCGCGCCGGCCCACGCGGTCGATAGCGTGGCGCACGGCCTGGCCCAAACGGAAGTGCTTGGTGGCGGAGAGGAACGATATGTTCATCGGCGTCATGCGGGCATCGCCCATGCCGCCGCGCAGGTAGTACAGGGGGACGGTGATCGACCAGTCGAGGCCGTCATTCCAATGGCTCGCGGTGTCCAAGGGCAGTTCGGCGCGGTTGACCTCATCGCGGATGGCTCCAACGAGCTCGGTGTCCGTGTCGAAGCGGAAGGATACCTGGGGAGCGCCCCAGCGGGCGAAGTCACCCTGGGCGGCAGAGGCTGTCAGAAGGACAAAAGCGCCGGGGTTCATGGGGCCGTGGGTGGCCATGACGAGCACGGTCTCCGGCCGGTGGAGGGGGATCTCGCCGGCGACCTGCTGCAGGGCATCGATGGTTTGCCGGGCCTCCGCCTCGCGCCCTTGACCCACCTCGCGGACGATGATGGGGGGGTGGGGAGAAATGCAGGCGAACTTTATGGCGCTCATCGCCGATCCTCGGGGGATATTATACCGCCGCCGGGAAGTGGTACGACGCGCGCCGCCGGTGACCTAGCCCCGAAGGGCCGTCTTCACTGCCTGGACGACGGTCGAGTCCTGCCGCGGCAGTACGGTGCGCGGATCCAGCATGAGAGCGTCACGCTCAATGCGAGCCACTACCGGCGGGTCGCTCAGGCGCAGGCGGCGGGCCAGGTCGGTGACGTAAGCGCCGTCGCCGGGGACGGCCACGAGCTTAGTGGGCAGGCTCGCCTCCGGCAGGCTGCCGCCGCCGACCATGGAGCGGCCGTCCACGAGCTTCGCCGGCTCCCCTATCGCCCGTGCCCAGCGGCGGGCGCGCCGCCGGATACCGTCCACGGGAGCCGCAATCATGCGCCAGACGGGCAGCTTCTCCAGGGCCTCGCCGCGCAAGTAGTGGACAAGCGTCGCAGTAAGGGCGGCAATGGTCGCCTTGTCCATGCGCAGGGCCCGGGCCAAGGGGTGACGGCGGAGCCGATCCACCAGGTCGCGCCGACCGACGATGATGCCAGCCTGAGGCCCGCCGAGGAGCTTGTCGCCCGAGAACATCGACAGGTCGGCGCCGGCCGTCAGGCTCTCTTGCACCGTGGGCTCCGGGGCCAAGCCGAAGCGCGTGGTGTCGAAGAGACAGCCAGAGCCCAGATCATCCAGCAGCAGGACATCGTGCTCGCGGGCCAGGCGGGCCAAGTCACGGATGTGCGGCGTCTCAGTGAATCCCACGATGCGGAAGTTGCTGGCGTGGACACGCATCAGGGCCGCCGTGTCCGGATTTACGGCCGCCTCGTAGTCGTGCAGGTAGGTGCGGTTGGTGGTGCCCACCTCCACGAGGCGAGCGTCCGACTGGCGGAGCACGTCGGGGATGCGGAAGCCGCCGCCGATCTCCACCGCCTGGCCGCGGGAGATGATCACCTCGCGGCCGCCGGCGAGGGAGGACAGGGCGAGGAGGACGGCCCCAGCGTTGTTGTTGACGGCGATGGCCGCCTCAGCGCCGGTGAGTTGGCACAGGACCGACTCCAGGTGCGTGAAGCGGGAGCCGCGTACACCCAAGTCGAGATCGAACTCCAGGTTGGAGTAGCCCGCGGCGACGCAGGCCATGGCGGCTATGGCGTCCTCAGACAGGGGCGCCCGGCCGAGGTTGGTGTGGATGATTACGCCGGCGGCGTTGACCAGGGGTTGAAGGGAGGGGCGAAACACGGCCTCGGCGAGGCCAAGCACGGACTCGACCAGCTGATCTTCGCTGGGAGCCGACCGGCCCCGGGCGATGCTGGCGCGGGCGGTCTCCAGCACCTGGCGCGCAAGCTCGGTGACCACGGGGCGCTCTCCTTCGTCCAGGGGACGGAGCCGCTCGTGGGTCAGCAGGCGATCGACGGAAGGGAGAGCGCGAAAAGGATTGTCAGCGGTCATGGTGAGACTGCGCACCAATTTTATCATATCTCGATCCTTGACTCTCTCCTTGACCCTCAGCGCGTCTGGCCCCTAAGATGAGGCCAACACGATGGCGGGAGGTAGAATGAGAGATACGCCCAACCTTCGCATCCCCGGGCCCACGCCCGTTCCGGCCGACATCTTGGAAGCTGTCGGCCGCCCGATGGTCGACCACCGCGGCCGCCCGTTCGCGGCGCTCATACAGCGGTCGGTGGAACGTCTGAAGGATTTCTTTCAGACCAAGCAGGAGGTGCTGATCTTCACCACCTCGGGCACCGGCGGCATGGAGGCAGCCGTAGTCAACACGCTCTCTCCCGGCGACAAGGTGCTGGTGGTGAGCATAGGCGCCTTCGGCGACCGCTTCGCCAAGATCGCCGAGACGTTCGGGGCACAGGTGACAGTGCTCCCGTACGAATGGGGCGACGCCGCCGACCCCGAGGACATCCGCAAGGCCCTGGCCGCCGATCCGGAGATCAAGGCGGTGCTGGTGACGCACAACGAGACGTCCACCGGCGTGACGAACCCTCTGGAGGAGATCGCCCAGGTGGTGCGGGAGGCCGACCGGGTGCTCCTGGTGGACGCCATCAGCAGTCTGGGCGCGATACCTTTCAACATGGATGGTTGGGGTCTGGACGTAGTAGTGACAGGCTCCCAGAAGGGGTGGATGGTGCCGCCAGGGCTGGCGTTCATCGCCCTGAGCGAACGGGGCTGGGAGGCCAACCAGTCGGCCCGCATGCCCCGCTTCTACATGGACGTGGGCAAGCACCGCGACTTCCTCCAAAAGGGCCAGACGCCCTGGACGCCAGCAGTGTCCATCTTCTACGGCCTCGATGTTGCCCTGGAGAAGATGGCCGCGGAGGGCATGGAGAGCGTTTACGCCCGCCATGCCAAGATAGGCCAGATGGTGCGAGAAGGCGTGAAGGCGCTGGGGCTGGAGTTGCTGGCGACTGACGAACTGCACGCCTCAAACACGGTAACGGCGATCAAGTGCCCGGACGGGGTCGAGGTCGCCGGCCTGCGGAGGGTGCTGGAGGACGAACACAACGTAGTGGTGGCGGGGGGCCAGGGCAAGCTGGCGGGCAAGATCTTCCGCATCGGCCACTTGGGCCTGGTGAGCGAGGACGACATACGCCACGCCGTGGACGCGCTAGCCGAGGTGCTGCCGAAGGTGGGCCACAGCGTCCCCCTCAGCCGCTAGGCACCACAGCGAAGATGACCGCCAGCGTTCTTGTCTGCGACCCGATCGCCGAGGACGGGATCGCCGTTCTCCAGCAGTTCGGCGCCCAGGTAGACGTCCGCACCGGCCTTCCCCCGGATGAACTGGAGAGGGCCGCGGACAAGTACGACGCTCTGGTGGTCCGCAGCGAGACGAAGATCACACGGCAGGTGATCGCCGCTGCCAGCAAGCTCCAGGTTGTGGGCCGCGCCGGCATTGGGGTGGATAACATCGATTTGGAGGCGGCCACAGAGAAGGGCGTCGTGGTGGTCAACGCGCCCACGGGCAACATCATATCGGCGGCGGAGCATGCCATCGCGCTCATGATGGCGCTGGCCCGTCACATACCGGACGCCAGCGCTTCCTTGAAGGGCGGCCACTGGGACCGCAAGCGCTTCATGGGGCTCGAGGTAAGGGGCAAGACTCTGGGCATCCTGGGCCTGGGCCAAGTGGGGTCGGAGGTGGCCCGCCGGGCCCGCGGGCTGGAGATGCGCGCGATAGCGCACGACCCCTTCGTGCCGGAGGAGCGGGCTCGTGCCCTGGGCGTGGAACTGGTGCCCTTCGAGCAGCTACTGCGGGATTCGGACTTCCTGACGGTGCATACCACGCTGAGCGAGAGCACGCGCCACCTCATCGGGGAGGCCGAGCTGCGGCAGATGAAGCCCACGGCGCGCCTGATCAACACCGCGCGCGGCGGCATCGTAGACGAGGAGGCGCTGGAGGCAGCCCTGACGGAGGGCCGTTTGGCCGGCGCCGCCCTGGACGTGTTCAGTACGGAGCCCATGACGACCCATCCCCTGTTCGGCAACGAGCGAGTGATTGTGACGCCCCACCTGGGCGCGTCCACCGCTGAGGCGCAGGAACGGGTGTCCCAAGACGTGGCGGAGCAGATCATCGCCGTGCTCAAGGGAGAGCCAGCGCAATACGCCGTCAACGCGCCTCTGATCTCGCCGGAGACCTACACCTATCTGGCGCCCTACAACCCGGTCGCCTTCAAGACGGGCTCCTTAGCGGTGCAGCTCTGTCAGGGCCAGATGGAAGAGATCGAGATCGACTATGCCGGAGAACTGACACAGTACGACCTGACGCCCCTCAAGGCGGCGATGGTGGGCGGTCTGCTGGCGCCCATCAGCGAGGAGCACGTCAACGTGGTGAACGTAGACGTCGTTGCTGCCCGGCGCGGGATGCGGATCTCGGAGAAGCGCAGCCCGTCGCACGAGCTGTACGCCAACCTGATTACCGTGGCCATCACTACAACGGCCGGCAAGACCAAGGTCTCAGGCATCCCGGCCCACGATGGGCCTCACATCGTCCTCATCGATGGCTTCCGGGTGGACGTGCCACCGGGGGGCGCCTACCTGCTGGCATGCGAGAACCGCGAC
>CAYFYG010000153.1:0-6893 GCA_964347225.1 uncultured Dehalococcoidia bacterium
GAGAAGAGAAGCCAGAGGAACCTGAGCGGGCCGCGATCACTCATCGTCGGCTAACGGCCCTAAGCGGCAAGGGAGAGGCGGAGGGAGGTCGAAGGGCCCCGACGAGGATCTCCATGGCGCGCTCCACGGTGTCGAGGTCGTCCGCTGGCACGTCCGCCAGGACGTCGGCCAGGGCGTCGCGGCCTGAGGCCCACAGTCGGTCCACCAGCTCGCTTCCGCGGCGAGAGAGGGTGGAGATAACGCGGCGACCGTCGCGGCTGTCGCGGCGGCGGCGGAGGTAGCCCCGGCGCTCCAGGCGAGCGAGGATGCCGGTCATGGTGGAGAGGGAGAGCTCCTGGTCGGAGGCGAGGGCGCCGCAGGTCTGGGGGCCATCTATGTAAAGCGTGTAGAGGAGCTTGAGCTGGCGCATCGTGAGGTCCGGGCGGAGGAAGTCCATGGGCACGCGGTCTCGGGCCAGGCGGAAGAACTCGTCAGCGAGGTCGAGGACGTGCTCTCTGCTCATGGGAATACTTTGCTCGACAGAAACTTTGTGTCACACGAAGCATATTACCTCGCCAGGCTGCCGTCAAGGCCTGCACAAGGCGATCGCGGAAGCATGCTATAATCAATGCGCGGGGACGAAAGGGTTCGACAGGGAAGGTTGATCCCGGAGCGCAAGCCGAGGTCGCCACACCCTCGCTAAACAGGTGGTGAAACATAACTGGCGAAAACCAGTACGCTCTAGCCGCCTAATAACGGTGGCTACGTCAGGGCGAGGCCTCTCCTCGACGGGCCCGGTCTGGCGCCGCGAAGCCGAGGTGCGGTTCTTCCCACGCCGATACGGGGAGCCTAAGACTTAATCGGCTGGTCCGCCGGTGACTCCGTCGGTGGAGGTACGGCGGGCGAGACACAAACGCCGACTAAGCTTGTAGGGGTCCGGGTGGGTCTTCCTCTGGACGAGGGGTTCAATTCCCCTCCGTCTCCACCAGTACGTTTGTTCGGGGAGCCTTCAGGCTCCCCCTTCTATTTCCCTCGGCGGGAGCAAGACAGCCAGCCGGGTTTGAGCCTACGCGCCGCACCCAAGAACCGAACGGATGCCGTGCTTTGACACGCCTAGCGCACCGCCGTACAATCAGCGCGTCCTTGTGGCTCGACCGCGGTCATCATTGGAGCGACTCGACAAGTCCAGCACGGCTTGCTTCGGGTCACCGGTGTGGAGGGATTGGCTATGGCTCACACCACCACCTACGCCGCGAACCACTACGTCTACGAGCAGCTCACTCCCGAAAAGCGCTTGGATCATTGGAACAAGCGGTTTCAGCTCGGCTCGGTGGCGTTTCTCCAAGACGGGGAGTTGATGGAGCAATTGGGAGGTCAGGAGGAGTTCCTCAAGATCGGCCAGCGTTCCTTCAACAGCTACACGTTCACGCGGTTTCATGAGATCGCGGATCGTTATGGACTCGTCAGGGGCGACCGGGCCGACTGCATCGAGGGCGTAAACCTGGCAACGATTTGGACGACGTACTATCACTTGCCAGAGGACATCCTCACCCTCGATCCGACTGAACTCTGGGTACGCAAGTACGACTGCTCCGCGGGCTGGTTAAGCCCACCCCTGTGCAGTTGGTGCTGGGGGATGAAGAGCGCGATCCTCCGCATCATCAACCCTCGGCTAAGCTTCGCGTGGACGAAGGTTGCTGGCATGGGCGATCGCTGTGATGGCGGCAGCCTGTGCGAGGGCTTCTACAAGATGGGGGAGATCGACCCGGTTCCTGAAGGCGTCCACGGGGTGACCACCGCCCATGACTTCGAGCCGCACTATCTGAAGGTCTACGACGAGATCAAGAAGCGATACAACCTCCGCCGCTGGCGGTACGACGGCCCCCGCGCCTGCGATGATCCAGGGTCTTCACATACCCCTCTCGAGCAGGTGCGGCAGATAGTGATGGATATCTCCCGGCGTCCGGAGGACGATGTGGAAGAGGCTATCCTGGCCAACCTATGTCTGATGGCGGAGAACTTCGTACAGATCCGGGAACGCATCGGCGAGGAGCAGGCTATCCGCGGGTACAAGAGGGCGGCAGCCCAATTCTGGCGCCAACGGTACAAGGAGATCGCCGGCGACGCAGGGCTTATACAGGGACCGGAAGCCGACTGCATCGAGGCGTCCGCCCTCTTCTTCATCGAGAGCCACTACAACGAGGAACCAGAGGACCGGGTGGAACTAAGCGAGAACCGGGTAGTCGTCCGTCGGTTTCATTGCAAGCCGTCCAGCATGCAACCGCCGTTCTGCGACATGTTCCGGTCGCAGCGATCCGCAGGCCTAGCGGTCATCAACCCGGCGATCACGTTCCGCTGGACGAAGTGCATGGGTCTGGGGGACTCCTACTGCGAAGGCGTTTACGAAGCTGGCGGCAACGACTCCAGCTGCCTGCTGAAGAAGCGCTTTCCAGACATGGACTGAAGCGGGCCCCCTCGCTCTCACTTGGCTCGCCTGAAAGGCAGCGTTAGCAGGTAGCGAAGAACCCGGGGCCGGAGCACCAGTTTGATGAGCTGCCGGAGATCGTCGGGCGTGAAGATCCCCCTTGCCTCCCAGATGCCCATCTTTCCCTGAAGAACGAGCCCCTCCTCCTCCACCGACAGCTCCTCCGCGGTCAGGTCGTACATTCCTATGGTGGAAATCAGCTTCATCGAACGCTCCTGAGCTATACAGCGCGGCCCGCGCGGTGCCCCTCGTGGATCGCCTGGTCGGTATAGCGGGGAGCCAGACAGTCGCCGACGCGGTGAAGTTCCGATACCTTACCTTTCAGGGCGAAGTACAGCTCATCCACCGGACGGCGACGGGTCACGGCGACGATCGTGTCTACCTCCACAGTCCTCTCGACTCCACCGGCCACGAAGGTCAGCCTGACCGTTCGGCCGTTCACTTCGGAGACCACGGTGTAGGGTGTCAGAGTCACCCCTTTGGAGACAAGCCTCGTCATGATCAGGGGCGTCTCCAGGTTGAGGAGGAGCTGATTGGCCACGTGCTGGAGGGAGGTAACGACCTCGACGCTTTTCCCCTTGTCTACGAGGAACTCAGCCACGTTCATTGCGGGATGGTGTCCCTCCTCGTCAACCACAAGCACGCGTTGCCCCACCTCCCTCTGCTCCAACAGCACCTCCCACATCGTCAGTACCTCACTCGAGTCCTCTGTCGCCACGCGTCGGAACGGCGAGTCCAGGGAGCGTCCCGGAACCGAGCCGGTGGCCACGATCACGGCATCAGCGTCGAGACTCAAGACGTCGGCTGCGCTCGCCTCCGTGTTCAGTTGTACGTCCACGCCCAACTTGCTCACCTGCCTCGCCAGGTAGTCAGTTGCTTCCTTGAACTCGCCGCGCATGGGCGCTCGGGCGTGGATGTTGACCTGGCCGCCCAGCTCCGAGCGCTTCTCGAACAGTACGACTTCGTGCCCTCGCAGCGCAGCGACGCGCGCCGCCTCCATGCCACCGGGCCCACCACCGACCACGACGACCCTCTTGCGCTGTTCGGCGGGCGTGAGGGTGCCGTCGCCGAGTGTCTCCTCATAGCCGGCTGCCGCGTTGACGGTGCAGGTGATATGCCGCTCGCGACCGGCGTTGCCCACGCAGCCCTGGTTGCAGGCGATGCAGGGCCGGATCTCCTCCGGTTGCCCCAGAGCGGCCTTCTTCGGCAGGAACGGATCGGCGATGGTGGCCCGGGTCATGCACACAAGGTCCGCCTGTCCCGATTCGATAATCTTATCGGCCATGGCCACGTCCTTGATCCGGCCCACCGTGGAAACGGGCACGAGGGAGCCCTCCTGCCGCAGCGATTGCTTCACGCGCTCGGCGGCATGCACCTGGTAGCCGGGCGGGATAGCCATTGGCGGCATGACCATGAACAGGGTTGGGTACACGCCGACGCTAACATTCAGGTAGTCCAGCTGACCCGCCGCGACCAGCCGCTTGGCGATCTCCACGCCCTCGGTCAGTGTGTAGCCAGCAGGGATGAGTTCGTCGGCGCTGATTCGCATGCCCAGGACGCGGTCGTCTCCCAGGCCGTTGCGGGTCGCCTCCATTACCTCAAGCGCGAACCGCACGCGGTTCTCCAGCGGGCCTCCGTACTCATCGTCGCGACGGTTCGTGGCGGGCGACATGAATTGTGCGAGTAGGTAGCTGTGGGCCCCGTTTATCTCGACGCCGTCGAGGCCGCCATCGCGGGCGATTCGAGCCGACTGGTGGAAGGCCTCCACCAGGGTACGGATGTCCTCATGCTCCATGACCTTGGGCGTCTCTCGGTAGTACAGGCAAGGCACATCGGACGGCGCGAGGACGGGCAGGCGCGTGGTGTGCCAGGCAGCATGATGCCCGCAGTGCCAGAGTTGGGCCAACACCGGCACCCCCTCTTCATGTGCCGCTTCGGCGATCCGCCGGTACCAGGGGATGACCCGTTCGTCGAAGGCGAAGATTACAGTTGGGAACTGGGCTGATGTGGGATGGACAGCAGAAGCCTCCATGACGATGAGGCCCAGCCCGCCGCGGGCCTTCTCGCGGTAGTAGTGGAGGTGCTGGTCCGAGGGCAGGTGGTCCCTTGCGAAGTGGGTAAGATGAGCGCTGCTGACGATCCGGTTTTTCAGGGTTACTGGGCCAACTTCGAGCGGGCTTAGGATGTGAGCTAGCTGCTCCTGCGCCATCGCTGCTCCTTCCTCGTCAAAGGGGGCTTGGTCAGCCGCACAGCCGCATCATACACGGCCGCGCCGCCGTGCCAAAGACCGAAGGGTGCCGCGAGAGCGGGGATGTGATCCCTTCAGCAGTCGGCCACTATCTCTGCCTACTGCCCCCCAACAACGGATCCCCTACCATTGGGGCCTTGCAACCACAAACGCCCCCCACTTCAGCGCTAGCTTGCTGGAACGGGGGTTAAGACCCCTCCGTCTCCACCAGTACATCTGTTCGGGGAGCCTTCGGGCTCCCCTTTCGCTTGAGGCAGGTCAAGGGTAGTAGGACAGGCCGTGAGGGGGCTAGCAGTCCCGTGGTCGCAGCCGGGTGCCGACGGTCTTGCTTCCCCGTCAATTTCACCGAACTATTATTAACCAGTGCTTAACCGCGTCGGAGCGGATGACGCATGACTGCGCCGACAGCGGCCCCTTATGATAGCAGCGCAATGCCTAAGCTAGGTGCATTGGGGGCCGCCACACTGCGTCTTGTCGTGACAGCAGCAGCACTCCTCTGCGGCGCCGCACCGGCAGAGGCGCGCACTGTACTGGAGCAGTCTGCTCCTGCCGTCCTCGTGGCTGTGGACGCCGACACCAGCGGCAACGATTCTCGCACCGTCGGCACTGTAGAGGACTGCGTTTCCACCGACGTGGGCGAGCCAGTGGATATCGACATCGTCATTGCTAACCCGGGCGTACCCGCCGACCGCGGGATCGCCGCCTTCCAGTTCAGTATCATGTACGATCCTGCGGTGGTCTGGATCGGTGCCGATGATGGCGCCATGCTGCTGGCCCAGGCCGACGGGAGCAACGTCATACCCATCGGTGACCCCAAGCCGGATCGCAACGGAGTCTATCAATCGTGGGCTATCGACTTTGGGACTCCCGGCATCGAGCCCGCTGGCGCTTCAGAGACAGGCCCCGGCGTCATCGCCCGCATCACCCTTCTCCCCCAAAGCGACGGCGTCTCACCCCTCACCCTCAGCAACGTTCTGCTAATCGACGACAGCTCGGAACGCCTGAGCCTGGAACCGGTTCGGTCCGCCAGCGTCCACGTAGGCCAGCCCTGCCCCGACGAGAGCGAGAACGGGACGCCCACACCGACGCCCACAGCCACGCCGACGCCTGAACCAACGCCCACGGCTGCACCCACAACAACGCCATCCTCAACGCCGGCATCAGACCCGGGGCTTGATGCTCCGAGACCGGCTGGCGGGGCCGCGACGGGCGTGGGAAGCCTAGCCCCGACTGCCTCGGCCTTGCCCATCTGGGCTACCTTCATGTCGACCCTAGGCGGTGCCGGCCTGCTCATCGCCAGTCGACTGGCCCTCAGAGGTCGCCCTCGCAACCCAACGCTGGCTTCTCGCGGGAGGGCGCCGCGGAATCCAGATAGGGATGCGGGAGAACCCTGAATTCGACGCGAATAGTCTGGGGAGGACGAAGCCAAGAAACAAGTGAGGGGAGTGGAAGGTGTGCGCTGCGGTTGACCCCGGTGCAGTCACGTCAAGCGAATCGGTGATGAACGAAGGCCTAGCGGAAGGTCACAAAGGAACCGACCAAGAAGCTGACCTGATCCGTAGCGCGAAGGCGCGCTCCCCGGACGCCTGGACAGAGATATATGAGAGCAGCCACCCCAAACTGCTTCGATATGTGACGGCGCGCGTTGGCGATCAGAACTTGGCAGAGGACCTTACCGCCACCGTGTTCCTGGAAGCACTGAAGAGTATCGATAGCTATTCCAGCCGAGGGCGGCCGATACTCGCCTGGCTCTACGGCATCGCCCGAAACGTGGTCAACTACCACCGCAGGTCCACCTTTAGAAGGGATGCAGCAAACCTCCTACTGGCCACCCCCAGACGGATGCTGTCGCAAATCCTCGGCGCGGCGCAACGTCCGGGCTCGCAGGCAACAGAGGCTACTTCCCCCAGCCAGGCCAGCGAGTTGGCGGATCCGGCATCTATGGTGGATAGACTGGACCTACGTCAAGCGATCGCTCGTCTATCGAGCAGGCAACGGGATGTGATAATCCTTCGCTATTTCGTAGGGTTGACCACGCCGGAAGTGGCCAGCCTGCTGGGCAAGCACGAACGTGCTGTGTATTCAATGCAGGCACGGGCAATCAAGACGCTCCGGCGGCACCTTCGATAGGTTCGTGGCCGCACGAATCCGTGATATTTCCTGATCACAGCGAGTAGTCTC
>CAYFYG010000154.1:0-8011 GCA_964347225.1 uncultured Dehalococcoidia bacterium
CCGCGAGCTGCGGCTGAAGATGCCAGCCAGGAATTGAAACTACCTTCGACTTGCCATCGAGCCTGAAATTGAAGTCGCATCTGACTCCCGTAAACGTATTCAGTTGCCGCCACGTGATCGTCGGCGAAAGCAATTCCTTCAGATACCGGCGGAAGTGCCGATCAAAGACGCGATCGTCAATCTGGGTTCCCTCCGTCTCTGCCAGAACCGCCGTGAGAAGCGGAACCCAGATCTCGAGGTCAGCCGGATAGTAGAGGGACTTGAGGTACTCGTTCGATTCAAAGAATTCAACGACGGCCATGCGCTGCCGAATGGGATGCGTCTCATGAAAATAGTCGATGTCCCTCAGGCTGAAATCGCGGCCTATTCGGAGTTGGCGGGCCCCAGCTGGGCGGGGCCAGATTTCCGCCTCCATGAACTTCTTGAGAGAGTGGTCGATCAGCGCTCTCAGGACGTGGCGGAGCTGCGTCACGTCGACGATCTGTGCCGTGGCTTCCGAAGCGGACATTGGTCGATCCCCATGCAGCTGCGTGTCCAGCCCAGTATAACAACGACACGAATGGTCCTGAAGGCGTGAGGGAAGTGAAATCTGTATGACCCGGCGGCCTCCAGACCAGCGCGCAGCTTTCCCCTATACGCCCGCGGGTTGGAGGGACTCGTGATGGCAGACAAACCGTCTCTTGTGGGACCTTGGAATCTTCATCTCTCTGCCCGTCGTCCTGGCCGCCCGCTCCCGGCCAGCCAGCTCCCCTGCCACCCCTCCCTTCCACCTCCCGCCCCATCGCCGTACCCTCAAGGTGCGCCCTTCCGCGCGTCCCGCACCTTAACACCTGTCGGCTAATCCCCCCAGCTGCCATGGTCGTTTCCCCCCTCGCTTCCGTGCCATCCGCCCCTTGACGGCGTCACGGCGCCCCCGCTCCCTATCTGGCACCCCAGCCGCGCACCCCAAAACGACCAAACATTTTGCCCGCGGCCGTATCTGAAACCCACCCCAAACGAGATCTTTTCTGGAAAACGACCAAACGCCGGATACGGCCCGCCCAGAACGACCAAAGCCTGTCCAAGGGCCTAGGTTCATGTTGACGGCCCCCTCCGCCGGTGCTACCCTGAAGCTGCAACCGAATATCCGTAGCGGGAGCTCGTGGCCACGGGCTGAGAGGGCGGCAGGACCAGCCGCCGACCGCCGGAACCTGATCTGGGTAATACCAGCGAAGGGAGACCGCCTGACCGAAGGAGCCGCTGGTGAGACCCAGCGGCCTTCTTGCTTCTGGAAAGGGGAACCGGTATGGGTCGCAACGGTAGCCGGACCGTCACGCAGATCCACCACGCCAGGCGGGGCGTCGTCACCGACGCCATGCGCCGCGTCGCCGACAGAGAGGGCCTTCGCCCCGAGGTCGTCCGCGACGAGGTCGCCCGCGGCCGCATGGTCATCCCCGCCAACGTCCGCCATCTCGCCGGCCGGCTCGACCCCGCGGGCATCGGCAAGGCCTGCGCCATCAAGATCAACGCCAACATCGGCAACTCCGCCGTCACCTCCAACATCGACGAGGAGCTGGAGAAGCTCCACACCTCCGTCCACTACGGCGCCGATACCGTCATGGACCTCTCCACCGGCGGCGACATCGGCCGCATCCGTCAGGCCATCATCGACAACGCCACCGTCCCCATCGGCACCGTCCCCATCTACGAGGTCGTGACTCAGGTCGACCGCGTCGAAGACCTCACCCCGGACGACTTCGTGCAGATCGTGGAGCATCACGCCAAGCAGGGCACGGACTTCCAGACGATCCACGCCGGTCTGCTCCTGGAGCATCTGCCCCTGGCCGCCAAGCGGGTCACCGGCATCGTCTCCCGCGGCGGCTCCCTCATCGCCCAGTGGATGTTCTACTACCACAAGCAGAACCCGCTCTACGATCGCTTCGACGACCTCTGCGACATCTTCCGCACCTACGACGTGACCTTCTCCCTGGGCGACGGCCTCCGCCCCGGCTGCCTGGCCGACGCCTCCGATGAGGCCCAGATAGCCGAGCTGCGCACCCTCGGCGAGCTCGTCCGCCGCGCCCGCGCCGCCGACTGCCAGGTCATGGTGGAGGGCCCAGGCCACGTGCCCATGGATCAGATCGAGTACAACGTCCGCATCGAGCAGGAGCTGTGCGACGAGGCCCCCTTCTACGTCCTTGGCCCGCTGGTCACCGACATCGCCCCCGGCTACGACCACATCACCTCCGCCATCGGGGCGACGATGGCCGGCTACGCGGGCGCCTCCTTCCTCTGCTACGTGACCCCCAAAGAGCACCTCGGCCTGCCCGACCTGGAGGACGTCAGGCAGGGCGTCATCGCCTACAAGATCGCCGCCCACGCCGCCGACATCGCCCGCGGCCACCCCGGCGCCCGCCAGCGCGACGACGACCTGTCGAAGGCCCGCTACGACTTCGACTGGCAGAAGCAGTTCGACCTCTCCCTGGACCCTGAAACCGCCCGCAGCATGCACGACGAAACGCTGGGCCACGACACCTTCAAGACCGCCGAGTTCTGCTCCATGTGCGGCCCCAAGTTCTGCGCCATGCAGATATCCCGCCACCTGGGGGAGGAGCGTCCCCGGCCCGTTCCCGCCGACACGCCAGACCTGGAAAAGACCCGCAGGAAGTAGGCGAAGATTATGACCGAAGATCACCTGACCATCGCTGGCAAGACGTTCCGCTCTCGACTCATCGTCGGCACCGGCAAGTGGCGCAGCATGGAGGAGATGGGTGCCGCCATCGACGCCTCCGGCGCTGAGATCGTCACCGTGGCCATCCGCCGCCTCCCCCTGGACAAGCCCGATGAGCCAAACCTGATGGATCACCTGGACTGGCAGCGCTACACTCTCCTCCCCAACACCGCTGGCTGCCGTACGGTGGACGAGGCGCTGTTCACCGCCCGCCTGGCCCGTGAAGTCACGGGCTCCGACTGGGTGAAGCTGGAGGTGATCCCCGACCCTCGCTACCTCCTCCCTGACCCCGTAGAGACGCTGGAGGCCGCTCGCACGCTGATAGGCGAGGGGTTCACCGTCCTTCCCTACATCCATGCCGACCCCGTCCTGGCGCGAAGGCTGGAGGAGGTGGGCTGCGCCACCGTCATGCCCCTCGGCTCTCCCATCGGCTCCGGCCGCGGCGTCTTCACTCTGGAGGAGATCCAGATCATCGTCGAGAACGCGGGCGTGCCCGTCGTCGTTGACGCTGGGCTGGGGGCCCCTTCGGACGCCTCCCTGGCCCTGGAGATCGGCGCCGACGCCGTGCTCGTGAACACCGCCATCGCCCAGGCGCAGGACGCGGTGGGTATGGCGGAGGCATTCCGCAAGGGCGTCGAGGCTGGCCGACGGGCCTACCTGGCCGGCCGCATCCCCAGGAAGGAGCTGGGCCAGGCCTCCAGTCCCGTGGAGGGCGTGGCCCGCCCCACGGCGTCCTAAATGCCCCTCACGCTTCCCTGCCTCATGCTGGTCACCGACCGCTCTCTGTGCGGCGGTGCGGATAGCCTCGTTGCCGCCGTTGAGGCTGCCGTGCACGGCGGGGCGGACGCCGTTCAACTCCGCGAGAAGGACATGTCCCCCGCAGACCTCCTGCCGCTGGCCCGCCGCCTGCGACAGGCGTCCCTCGGGCGGGCGCTGCTGCTGGTCAACGGGTCGCTGGACGTGGCCCTCGCCGCCGACGCCGACGGCGTCCACCTGCCGCACTCTGCGCCGCCCGTGCGACGCCCACGGGAGGCATTCCTCGTGGGCCGTTCCGTGCATTCCCTTGAGGCCGCCCGCCGCGCCGAAGCCGAGGGTGCCGACTATCTCGTCGCCGGGCCCGTGTACGAGACCCGCTCCCACCCGGGCAGGGAGCCCGCCGGCCTCTCACTCGTCGAAGAGATCGCCGGAACGGTGCGCGTGCCCGTGCTCGCCATCGGTGGGGTCGGCGCCGGACAGGTGGAGGACGTGGTGCGGGCCGGGGCCTCCGGCGTCGCTGTGATCTCCGCCATTCTCGCCCAGCCGGACAGGGGGGCCGCCGCCAGCGAGCTGCGCCGGGCGCTGGATGGCGCCTGGGCTGCTGTGGGAGCCAGGCCGTCATGATCGCCGTCACCGTCAACGGCACGCCGCGGGAGCTAAGAGGGCCTCTCAGCGTCACAGCCTTTCTCAAAGCGCTCGACATAAACGCACGCCAGGTGGCCGTGGCCCTCAACGGTGAAGTCGTCCCTCGCAGCGAATGGGGCCGCGTCACTGTAAACGAAGGGGACACGGTGGAGGTTGTTCGAGCGGTGGGCGGTGGCGCACCGGTGCCGGGGTTCTGATGGCTGATGTCGTGATCGTTGGCGGCGGTATCATCGGCTGCGCCTCCGCCTACTACCTCTCGAAGGCGGGCGCCGGCGTCACGCTGCTGGAGCGGGACGAGGTGGCGGGTGCGGCCTCTGGCGCCGCCGCTGGCATGCTCGCCCCGCCTCCGGAGGCCGCCGCCAGCGGCGCCTTCCGCGACCTCTGCCGCGCCGCCGTCGATGTCTACCCCGTCCTCATAGAGGCCCTGCGCGACGAGACCGGCGTCGACGTTCAGTATCGGGCTTCGGGCCTCCTCCTGCTCGCCGACACCGAGGCCCGCGCACAGGCGTTGCGGACGATCGTTCGCTGGCAGAGGGAGCTGGGGTTGAATCTCGAGTGGGTGGAGGGCGAACCTCTGCACCGCCTGGAGCCGACCCTCTCCGGCGAAGTGCTGGGGGCCGCCTACTCACCGGACGTGCGCCACGTAAACCCTGGTTTCCTCACCCAGTCGCTGGCTCAGGCGGCCGCCGCCCGGGGCGCTACCGTAAAGCTGGGGACCGCTGTGACCGGCTTCGTGCGCCGCGGCGGTCGTCTGAAGGGACTCCGCACCGATGACGGAAACGGCATAGCCGCCGATTACGTTGTTCTGGCCGCAGGGTCATGGACGCGGCAATTGGCTCGCCGTCTTAGCGTGGATGTCCCTACGCCGCCGATGCGCGGTCAGATGCTTGCCTACCAGTACACCGCAGTGAGGCACATTCTGTGGGGGGAAGACGGATATGTTGTGCCCAAGCCCGGTGGCTTTCTCTTCGCGGGGGCCACGGTGGAGGATGTGGGCTTTCGCCCCCACACCACCCGGCGGGGCCTGGCCGGCCTGCGCCGGATGGCGGCGGCGGCGGTTCCAGCCCTCCATTTTCATGAGGAGGCCAGCGCTTGGGCCGGACTCCGTCCCGGCTCCCCCGATGGGCTCCCGATCATCGGGCCGCTGCCCGGCTGGCCCAACGCCTGCGTCGCCAGCGGCCATTTCCGCAACGGCATCCTCCTCGGCCCGCTCACTGGAAGGCTGGTCGCTCAGCTCGTTGCGGGGGCTGGGACAGAGCTCTCGCTGGAGCCCTTCAGCCCGCGGCGGTTTCACTAGCCGAAACGTCCCGCCAGACGCCGGGCCGCCGCCTCAACGTCCGGCGCCGCCACCACGGCCGCGATGACCGCTGCCATGTCCGCGCCCGCGGCTACCACCTCATCGATGTTCGTCTCGTCGATGCCGCCTATTGCGCACACCGGCAGCGACACTGCCGCCTTCACCGCCCGCAGCGTATCCGTGGTCGCCGGTCGCGTATCCGCCTTGGAGCCCGTGCGGAACAGCCGTCCCACGGACACGTAGTCGGCGCCGTCCGCCTCCGCTCGGTTGGCCTCCTCCCGGTCATTGGTGGAGCAGCCAACGATCATCTCTTGTGGCATCAGCCGCCGCACCACGTTCACCGGCAGATCCTTCTGGCCCACGTGGACGCCGTGGGCCTCCACCGCCAGGGCCAGGTCCACGTGGTCGTTCACGATGAACAGCGCCCCGTACTCCTGGCACAGGCTGCGCAGCGCCTGGGCGATGGGGAGCTGGGCACCCTTGTCGCGCCGCTTGTCTCGGAGCTGGAGCAGCCGCGCTCCCCCGGCCAGGGCCTGCCGGGCCACCTCCACCTCGTCGCGGCCCGTGGCCACGTCCGGATCGATGATCACATACAGGCCGCGTAGCCTCTGTTTCACTCCTCACCTCTCGCGTTTCCTGCCATTCGGGTGGGCAGTAGAATGGTAGCAGACCATGGCCGAGCACACTATCCGCTTCCTCCGTCGCTACTGGTTGGCATTCGCCATCATCATCGCCTTCGTGGCCACGTGGGGTGCTCTGTGGGGCGTCCGCTACAGCCGCGTCGCCATCACCACCGTCGCCATCGCCCCTGACCTGTTCGGCTCCCCGGTCAGCGTCCTCCGGATCATTGGCGAGGAGCCCGTGCGCGAGGAGGTATGGCTGGATGTGGCCGAGGGACGGGGACGCCTCGTGGCCGATGTCTATCGACCCAAGGACGGCGACGCTCATGGTGCCATGGTCATCTCCGTGGGCGCTGCCCCCCGCATTCGGGATCACCCCGGTGTCGTCCGTCTGAGCACCACCGCCGCCCGCGCTGGCATGGTCGTCATGATCCCCCAGCTCTACTACCCCTTCAGGGAGAATGTCCTGCCGGAAGACGTCCAGGGGCTAGTCAACGCCTTCGGCACCAACGTGGAGGAGATAGTCGCCTCTTTCCAGTGGCTGCGCGAGCAGCCCTACGTAGACCCTGACCGAGCGGGCGTCTTCGGTGCCTCCGCCGGCGCCGGCATCGGCCTCGTCGCCGCCGCTGATCCCCGCATCCGCCGTGAGGTCGACTTCTTCGCTTCCCTGGGCACCTACTACGACCTGGTGGACCTCATCAGCGCCATCACCACCGAGTCCGTTCACTACAACGGCAGCAGCGAGCCCTGGGAGCCCTGGCTCAAGAGCATCCACGTCCTTTACAACAGCATCATTTCCTACCTGCCCGACGCCGAGGACCGGGAGATCCTCACCCGTATCTTCGTGGATGAGGACCCCAGCGCCCGCGCCCTGGTCGGTCGCCTCTCTCCTCAGGCGCGGGACATATATGATGCCTTCGAAGACAAAGACCCCGACCGCATCCTCGCCTTCTGGGGCGAGGTTTCCCCTCAGGACGTGGCCACCTTGCGTCAGCTCTCCCCGTCGAGCGCCGTCGCCGCTCTGGATACGGAGCTGTTCATCATGCATGACCGCTCCGACCCGTACATCCCCTACGTGGAGTCGCGCCGCCTCCGCGATGCCACCATGGGGAACAGTCAGCAGGTCTACTTCGCCGAGTTCGATTTCCTGAACCACGTGGAGCTGACGAAGCCCAGCAACCCCATCGCCTTTCTGGCCGACCTGGTGAAACTGATCTTCTACTCCTGGCTGCTCATGCTGCGGGTGCTCTAGAGCGCAACAGCCGCCCTGACACGGCAGGGCGGCTGCCTGTCGTCTTGCCGTCCCTCTAGCGGGCCGTGGCCTCTTCCCTGGATCGCTGCTGGCGCGAGTCCCCAGCCAGTGGCCGCTGGTGGCCGTTCCAGACGGCGTGTCGGTGGGTACCCGATGAGGCGGCCGCAAGCAGCCTGGAGCCGATGATACCCAGGCTGATGCCCAGCGCCAAGCCGTAGAGAAACTTGACTGCCCCTGCCATCACTGCCCCTTGGAGGAGGCGCTCCACAACCGCTGAGCCTCGTTCTGGATCAACTCCGAAGTGGGTGGCAGCAACGGTTCGTGGCCCTTGCCGTTCAGTTCGTCGTCGTCCTCCGCTGTGAAGCCGCAGCCGCCGCAGAGGTAATACTTCCCCCACATGTCCCACGAAATCCCCAGAGGCTGGTCACAACGGGGACAGCAGTGGAGCACTCGCTGCATGACCCGCACCTCCGTTCTAGGGCGACCTAACTGGAAACCGGGCCAGAGGGCATAGCCTCCGCCCGGCGTTGCGGGGTGCTATGACCTCTTTCAGCGTCCTACGAGGTTAGCTGACGGGTTAGGGCTGAAAGAGCTGCCCTTCTCGACCTGGGTCGGGATTCACCCCTTATGCGGTTCCCCCGTTCCCGCCTGCCATGCGGGATTCGGCCTCTTACGGTCGCCGTCCAACATGGCATCATAGACGGTAATGGCGAACCTGTCAACAAGAACCC
>CAYFYG010000155.1:0-6451 GCA_964347225.1 uncultured Dehalococcoidia bacterium
GGGGGAGCAGGCGCTGTCGGACGAGCTTCGAGCGCTGCGCGGCACGACGGACGCCGCCGGAGCGCCCGAGGGGTTCCGGCACGCGGAGCAGAGCCTGCGAGTGGTGGACAAGCTGGAGGAGCTGAACCTGACATGGGAGGTGCGGGACGCGATCGTGAACAGCTCGAAGGTGCTGGAGGACATCCTGGCGCAGGGGTACGGGACGCCAGCCACGCTGGAGGGGCAGATCGTGAAGCTGGCGGACGCGGTGGCCTACCTGAACCACGACATCGGCGACGCGGCACGGGCGGGGGTGATCAGCGAGGAGGAGCTGCCCCCGGAGGTGTCGCGGACGCTGGGCAGCGGCCATTCGCAGCGGATCAACACGCTGGTGACGGACATCGTGGAGCACTCGTGGGCGGCCAGCGGCGACCCTTCGGCGAGCTCAGGGCAGGGAGGGCCGCCCGAGAGCGGGATGAGCGAGGAGGTGCTGGCGGCGGCGAACATACTGCGGGAGTTCATGTTCCAGCGGGTGTACATGTGGGAGGGCCGGCGGGCGGAGGCGGAGCGGGCGAAGCAGGTGGTGCGCTTCTTGTTCCAGTACTACGTCGCGCGGCCGGAGGAGATGGGAAGCGACTTCGTGATCGCGTCGGACGAGGCGTGGCGGCGGGCGGCGGACTACGTAGCGGGGATGACGGACGGCTTCGCGCTGGCGGCGGCGGAACGGCTTGGGCATCGGGTGTGATGAAGACATGGCGGAACCTACGGAACATGCTTTCGAGAGGGCGTAACCTTTGGCGAGATCGATTGTTTATAATATAGGCGTCAATCGGTATGCACAGACGTATCCCGCAAACCGGCGGGCTCAAGCGCCGCGCCGGCCCAGCGTACTGACCGGTCGGTATTCCCCCAAGAGGTAGGGCAGACGCCAGGGCGATGAACGAAGTCGAAGAGGTCAAGGCGCGGCTGGACATAGTCGACGTCGTGGGGCAGCACGTCCAGCTCCAGCGGTCGGGGCGAAGTTTTAAGGCGCTGTGCCCGTTCCACACCGAGAAGACGGCCTCGTTCATCGTGTCGCCGGAGAGGCAGAGCTGGCACTGCTTCGGGGCCTGCGGCACCGGCGGCGACATTTTCTCGTTTGTCATGCGGAGAGAGGGGATCGAGTTCGGGGAAGCGCTGAGGATACTGGCGGCGCGGGCCGGCGTGACCCTGGCGGAACGCCGGCCGCCGGAAGAGGAGCGCCAGCGGGAGAGGACATACGCCGCCAACGAGGCGGCGGCCCGCTGGTACCACGAACTGCTCGTGGAAAGCGAGGCAGGGAGGCAGGCGTGGGAGTACGTCCAAGGCCGCGGCATCGACAGGGCCACGGCGGAGGCGTTCGTGCTGGGATTCAGTCCGGCTTCATGGGAGGCTGCCGGGGAGCAGCTACGGCAGCGCGGCTATACTGAGGGCGAGCTGCTGGCGGCGGGGCTGCTAGTGGAGGGGGAGCGGGGGCCGCACGACCGCTTCCGAGGGCGGCTGATGTTCCCAATACGCGACAGGCGGGGCCGGTTCGTGGGGTTCGGGGCGCGCGCCCTGGACGACAGTATGCCGAAGTACCTGAACACGGCGCAGACGGCGGTATTTGACAAGGGTGGTATGCTGTATGGTCTGGATCGCGCGAACGAAGGCATCCGCAGAGAGGGCTGCGCCGTAATCGTAGAGGGATACATGGACGTTATCGCCGCCCATCAGCGGGGGTTCGACAACGTGGTGGCGACGATGGGGACATCTCTGACGGAGCGGCAGGTGCGCCTGCTGAAGAGGCAGGGGCGGAACATCGTCCTGGCGCTGGACGCGGACGCTGCGGGGAGCGAGGCGGCCCTGCGCGGGCACGAGGTGGTGGAAGAGGCGCTGAGAGACGGGGAGGATCGGGAGACGGTGCCGGTGGTGACGTGGCGGGGTCTGGTCCGCTATCAGGATGCAGCGGCGGTAGACCTACGGGTAGCGATCCTGCCTGCGGGGCGTGACCCCGACGAGGTGATCCGCGCCGATGCCGAGGCCTGGCAACAGCTGATCGCGTCGGCGCGGCCGGTGCTGGACCATCGCTTCGAGGCAGTGGCGTCGCGGCACGACTTGTCGGCGCCGCGGGGAAGGTCGGAGGCGGTGCAGGAACTGCTGCCGCTACTGGAGGCGGTCAGCGATCCGGTGGTGCGGGCGCACTACCTACAGCGACTGTCGCGGCTTTCGCTGGTGAAAGAGGAGGAGTTGTCACGGATGGTGGGCCGTCGACGCCGTTCGGGAGCGACGGGCGAAACGGAGACGGCACCTGCGTCGTTAGGAGATACGCGGGGTGAGAGAGGGCCGGAGGCGTTCCTGCTGGCGCTGCTGCTACGCTTTCCACACCTGCGACAGGCGGGGCTGGAGATGCCAGCGGAGCTGTTGTGGGAGAGCGCTAACCGCGAGGTGCTGGCGGCCTGGAAGCGCGCTCCGGAGTTAGATGCGGTAAAGGAGTCGCTGCCGGAGGAACTGAAGGGGCACCTGGAGCGTCTAGTAAATGGGAGGCTCCCCGATTTCACGGCGCAAGCGGCGGAGGCTGCCCTGGCTGACTGCCTACGGCGGCTGGAGGAGCGTCAGCTCCGGGCGGAGAAGCAGGCGATGGCGGCCCTGCTGGCGACGAGAGAGGAGGAACTGGGCGTCTCAACGCTGGTGGAGGCTGCCGCTTCCGAGGCGGAAGCGGCAGAAGAGCCGGTGAAGGAAGCAGTCGTGCTTCAGCGCAGAGACATGGAGACGGGACTGAGACTACACGGAGGAAAAGGGGAGGAAGAGGACGGCGAGACTGCCGAAACGGTTATTGATGGCTAAGGAATTCACAGAGAAACGAGACCTTCTGGAGCGGGAGCGCAAGCGGAACCGGCTCGCCGATGACCTGCTTGAGGACGTCGGGGAAGAAGCCGACACGGAAGAGGAGAGCGTGGAGGAGCTGGGCAGCGCGCCCGTGAGGACGGACGAGGGGACGGACGAGCCGGTGGTGCCGCCGCGCATCACGTCCCGGACAGCGATAGAGCTGGAGGAGTGGGGAGAGCCGAAGGCCGAGAAGCTGGAAGAAGCGGAGCGGGAGGCCGCCAGCCTCGAGCTGGAGGAAGGGATTGACGATCCGGTCCGGATGTACCTCCGGGAGATCGGCAAGGTCCACCTCCTCACAGCGGCAGACGAGAAGCGGCTGGCGCGCTCAATGGAGGAGAGCGACTACATACAGCAGCGGATCGAGGACCCTTTCCTTGAGGAGAGCGGGCGGCGGGCCCGAGGCGTAGACGTGCTGACAGCGCTGCTTGCCCACCTGCACGAGCTCTCCAAGCCGCTGAGATTCATCGCGCGGGAGCTCAAGCTGCAAAAGCTTCCCCTAGCTGAACTCATCGTCAACGAAGAGTTCCGGCGGGTGGTGGACGGGGAGATGGACGAGGAGATGGCCGAGAAGCTGGCCGCGCGGCTGAAGGGCGACCATGAGGAGGCGCGGCACCAACTGATGGAGATCTCGATCGTCACGCACATCCTGACGCCGGAGCTGGTGTCGCTGGCAGCCAGGGCGGCCGACGGGGAGAAGGCCCTCCTCCCGCCGACGGACGCGCTGGCCGACAAGCTCCTCCTCCACGAGGAGAGCATCAAGTCGTACCTCAGGCGGATGAAGGAGGAGGAGTTCCGGGCTGAGAAGCGTCTGACGGAGGCCAACCTGCGGCTGGTGGTCAGCGTGGCCAAGAAGTACATCGGCCGCGGCATGTCCTTGCTGGACCTGATCCAGGAGGGGAACATCGGCCTCATCCGGGCGGTCGAGAAGTTCGACTATCGAAAAGGATACAAATTCAGCACCTACGCCACCTGGTGGATCCGTCAGGCGATCACCCGTGCCATCGCCGATCAGGCGCGCACTATCCGCATCCCGGTGCATATGGTGGAGACCATAAACAAGCTGGTGCGCATCAGCCGGCGGCTGGTGCAGGAGTACGGACGGGAGCCGACCAGCGAGGAGATCGGGACGGGGATGGAAGTGGGGCCGGAGAAGGTGCGGGAGATCATCAAGGTCTCGCAGGAGCCGGTGTCGTTGGAGACACCGATCGGCGAGGAGGAGGACTCCCACCTGGGGGACTTCATCGAGGACCAGGGGTCGATGGCGCCAGCGGAGGCGGCGTCGCACCAGCTCCTGAAGGAGCAAGTGCAGGACGTGCTAAACTCGCTGACGCCGCGGGAGATGAAGGTGCTGGTGCTGCGCTTCGGCCTGGACGACGGGCGCAGCCGGACGCTGGAGGAGGTGGGGCGGGAGTTCAACGTGACGAGGGAGCGCATCCGGCAGATAGAGGCGAAGGCGCTGCGGAAGCTACGCCACCCGTCGCGCAGTAAGAAGCTGAAGGACTACCTGGAGTAGGCGCTGGCCCAAGAGCACCCGCGGCGAAGACGGGCCATCTGACCCACCACGCCGCCACACCCCAGATTCCCTCGCGAAGAGCCACCTGGCCTTCGTCGCTGCGCGGTGGCCGCTCGGAATGACAGGAGAGGTCGCGGAGCAAGAAGCTCAAGAACTACCTGGAGTAGCGCCGAGCGCGACCCCCAGCGCGTCTACGAGACGACCATATAGCTCCGGTGCCCCCTGTAGTGCTCCGCGCCGTCGGCGCGGGCGATCGCCACTAGCCCGTCGTCCCAGCGATCGGTCGGCACGGCCTCAATCGCCAGCAGGCGCCGCTCGAACGCCGACCGGGCTCGCTCCCGAGCCTCGTCAAGGGTGAGCCGGCTGTCCTCCAGCTGCCAACGAGCGTTGATTTCGTCATCCGCCCCTTCGAGCGGGGGGAGCGTGCGGCCAGCGAGCCGGGCTTCCAGGTGTGCGGTGGAATGCTCTATCCAGCGCGCGAGGTGGGCGTAGACGTCGCGGCTAGTCCACGGCGGAGAGCCTGGGCCGTGGAGGTTCTCGTCCGGGTGCGCCTCGAGCACAGCGACCAGCGCCTCCCACTCGACGCGATCCTCACGCAGCATCGCCCGGAGTGCCACCGCATCCATGACTCACTCCCCCTCCTCGAAGTTGCGGGAGTACTGGAGGATGTTGTCGTTGTAGCGATAGCCAGCGACCTCCCAGAAGGGGATGGCGGGCGGGCTGCGCTTGTCGACGAGGGCGTAGACGCGGCGGGCTCCCTTGGCGAGAAGGCGACGCTCGATCTCGCGCACGAGGGCCAAGGCGATGCCCTTGCGGCGCACCTCGGGTCGGGTGGCCAAGCGCGCTATGTTGGCGCGCCAGCCGTCCCAGCCTCCGATGACGGTGCCGACGATCCGTCCTTCCGCTTCCGCCACCAGGAGAAGATCAGGAGAAAACGAGTGGAACGCCTCCAGGTATTCGGGTCGGTCGGGCAGGGCGGTGTGGCGGTCGATGGACTCCCACAGGCCGATAATGGCGTCGAAGTCCTCGGGACGGGCGTCGCGGATGATGTAAGCGGGCACCTGGGCTAGGTTTCCTCCTCGGCTGCAACGGACGATGCAGAAGATACGATTGTAGCAGGCGCGGCGCTTACGTCCATCCCCCCGGGGAGCAGCAATTGACGGCGCGCGCCCCCTGGGCTAGCATCGTAGATAGAGATGCCACTGTACGAATACTACTGCAAGAGCTGTAACCAGCGGTTCGAGTTGCTGCGGCCGGCAAGCCGGATGGACGATCCGGCCACGTGCCCCGACGGACACGAGGACGCCGACCGAGTGCTGTCCACGTTCGCGGCGTTCACGCAGGGGGACAGCGGTGGCAGCGAAGCACTGGCCGGAACGAGCCCCTGCTCCGGCTGCGCAGCTGACAGCTGCTCCACCTGCAACATCAACTGACGATCTCGCGCCCGTTAGCAGGGCTTCACTTCGTTGCGTGCGGCAGACGTCAACGCCCTGTTCTCGCAGGCAGATCCCGCAACGAGCTTCGAAACGACCTCTAGTGGGCGAGGTGACGGGGCCGCGGCGGGGGGATGCGGGGGCGGGGCTCCAGAGGCCGCCGCTCCGCTATCAGCGGCAGGCGCTCCACGCCCGCCTCGTCGGGCCGCGAAAGGTAGAGGTACAGGCCGGCAGCGCCGCCGATGAGGAGCGCCTCCAAGAAGGTGAACGCACCGATGAGAAGCGTGATGTCATACCAGAAGTCGCGGGGGAACATCTGGATCAGGTGATCGCGGGCGGGGTCCAACTCCCAGAGGTCATTGGTGAAGGCAAGGAAGTGGAACTGCCGCCAGGCGGAGTCGAAGCCGAGGGAGGCGAGGGCCGCGCCCGCACCAATGAGAGCCACTGTGAGGAGGGAGCCATAGAGAAGGGCCCGCACCAGCAAACGCAGGGGCGAGGCAGCAAGCAAGGCCACGGCCAGGCCCAGAGTAAGGGCCACGGCCAGCAACTGGACGGTGAACAGCCCCTGGAAGAGATCACGGACGTCCGCCAGGTGCGCGATCTCTCGGGCGTTGAACAGGGCCTCTTGGTCGCCGTTGGT
>CAYFYG010000156.1:0-2631 GCA_964347225.1 uncultured Dehalococcoidia bacterium
TCGGGCCAAGGGAGGGCAGATCCTGGTGTCGGAGGTGACGCGCACCGTGGTGGGCTCGCTGGCCGGGATCGAGTTCCAGGACGCCGGCCGCAAGCAACTCAAGGGCATCAAGGGCCGCCAGCGGCTGTTCGAGGTAGTGTGGTAGTAGCAGCAGAAAGGGGGGCGATGATGGACGCTAGGGAAGCATTGGCCAGGTCACCCATCTTCTCGGCCTTGCAGCGGGGCTCTCTCGACGCTCTCGCTCGGGCCGCAACCGTTCGCCGCTTCGCATCCGGCGAATCGCTGATGAAAGAGGGCGATGAGGCAATGGCGTTCTACGTCGTATGCGAAGGGCAACTTGAGGTGCTGAAGGGGCTGGGACAGAAGGGGGAGCGGGCAGTGGGCACGCTCAATCCGGGAGACTTCTTTGGCGAGATGGCCTTGCTCGACGGCTTTCCTCGCGCCGCGAGCGTGCGCGCTGCCACCGACTGTGAGTGTCTTGTGCTCACGCGCTGGGACTTCCTGGGCGAGGTGAGAAGCAACATTCAGGTGGCCCTCGCCATACTCCCCGTTCTGAGCCGCCGGCTACGCGAATGTGAGAACCAACTCCTGCCGTGACAAGCGGATTCGGTCCCGGGTGATGCAAGGAGGGGGCCATGCCTCAAATGCCGATTGAACTCATCCTCATGCGGCAGTGCGCCAGCAGCCTGGCCATGCCGATCTGGCTGATGGGCGACAACGGGGACCTCCTCTATTACAACGAGCCCGCTGAGCCCATCCTGGGCTGTCGCTTCGATGAGGCGGGCGAGATGCCAGGTGAGGAACTGGCCAAGATGTTCCAGACGACCGCCGAGGACGGCTCGCCTCTTGCTGCGGAGGAGCTCCCGATAAACATCGCTCTCAGGGAGCGCAGACCAGCCCACCGGTGGATGCGGATCCGCGGCCTCGATGCCGTGTGGAGGAAGATCGAGATCACTGCGTTCCCAATAGAGGGGCAGAAAGGACGGCACCTGGGTGCGGTGGCTATCTTCTGGGAGGCCCTCGACAAGTGAGGATCGTGCTGTGGGGCACCCGCGGCTCCCTGCCGCAGGCCGGACCAGAGACTGTCCGCTACGGCGGAAACACGTCCTGCGTCGAGGTGATTGGCGCGGACGGCACCTTGCTGGTCCTGGACGCAGGGACAGGCATCCGACGCCTGGGGGCGAAACTGGACGCAGGGCTCTCACGCATGGACATCCTGCTGACACATCTGCATATGGACCACATCCTGGGGCTCGGCTTCTTCAAACCCCTCTATCAGCCGGATCTCGAGGCTCACATCTGGGGACCAGCCTCCACCACCCTCGATCTGCGCGAAAGGCTAGCCAGGTATCTCTCTCCCCCGCTCTCCCCGGTGCGCATTCGCGACCTCCCGTGTCACCTCTCTCTTCACGACGTACCCTTCGAGAGCTTCGAGATCGGTGGCCTGACGATCACGGCGGACCTAGTGTGCCACCCCGGGCCAACTGTCGGCTACCGGATCGCTGAACGTGCCTCAGCCATCGCGTACTTGCCCGATCACGAACCTGCCCTCGGCGCGCGTGACTTTCCTGAAGAACCGGACTGGACCTCCGGATTCAGCCTGGCCGCCGGAGTGAACCTGCTCATTCACGACGCTCAGTACAGCGACGCCGAGTACGATGAGCACGTCGGGTGGGGTCACAGCTCCATCAGCCAAACACTTGCGTTCGCAACCGTCGCGAGAGTTGAGCGGCTGGTGGCCTTTCATCACGACCCGGCCCACGACGACTCAGCGCTGGATGATATCCTCCGCGGAGCAAGGAGAACGGCTCGTCTTCCCTTCAAGCTTGTGCCCGGCGCCGAGGGCGCGGTCTTCGAGGTCGGATCATAGTGTAGGATAGAGCCGCAGACGCTGCATTGAAGATCGGCCTCGAGCCCGACCGATCATCCAGAGGAGAAGCGACTGATGCTCACCCGATTCGATGATTATCCGATCCACCAGACGCCCGAGCCGGTCGCTCACGCCGCCTCCAGCGACCGTAACGTCTACGACCGCTACTGGTTCAACGGCTACGCTGAGGACGGCGCGTTCTACTTCGCCGTAGGCATGGGGCTCTACCCCAACCGTGGGATCCTGGATTGCGGCTTCAGCATCGTCCGGGATGGAGAGCAGCACGCTTTCCACGGCTCACGCCGCGCACCCGCCGAGCCCAGCGAAAGCGTCGTGGGCCCCTTCCAGATTGAAGTCGTCCAGCCCATGCGTAAGGCGCACGTCAGGCTCGACTCAAACGAGACCGGGATCGAGTGCGACCTCGTCTTCACAGCCCGCACTGCCTGTGTGGAAGAGGGCCGCCAGACGCTGCGGCAGGGTACTCGAGTGGTCTACGACGCCACGCGCTTCGCGCAGTTCGGCCGTTGGGACGGCGAGATCCGCTATGCTGGCAAGACGCTGGCGGTCGATGCCTCCCGCGTGTACGGCACCAAGGATCGCTCCTGGGGGATCCGCCCCGTGGGCGAGCCCGAGAGCGGTGGCGCCCCGATGATGCGGCTCCCTCAGTTCTTTTTCCTCTGGGCTCCCATCCACTGGCAGGATCGCTGCACGCACTTCAGCGTCTTCGAGGACGAGCGCGGCCACGCCTGGCACCAGGACGG
>CAYFYG010000157.1:0-2455 GCA_964347225.1 uncultured Dehalococcoidia bacterium
GTGGGTGTGGCTGTGGGCGTGGGTGTTGGCGTTGGCGTTGGAGTCGGCTCCGATGGAGGTGTCGGCGTGGGCGTCGGGGTGGGTGTTGGCGTGGGCGTGGGTCCCGGTGGAGGTGTAGGTGTGGGTGTGCCAGCCCCCGGACACTGGAAATCCCCTATGCCCTCGGAGCGAGTAACTATCGTATCTGTCTTCGCTTTCTCTGGTTTGTTGGCCAGGGTGACCTCCGCGACATTACGCATGGAGTTGGCCCCGGAGAAGTCCGCAGCATCGCAGAGGTCGAAGCTGTAGTCGATGTTCTGCGTTTGGCCGACGAAGATTATGCCGAGCCACCCAATGGGCACGTCGGCCACCTTGTACCAGTGCTGGGTTGAGCCCGGGGGAAGAGGCGGCGGGTCGACGCCAGCAGGGAAGTGCACCTCGAGATAGTCGTCTATGGCACCGATTATGGCGGGATAGTCATCCACGTTGGTGATGGTGATGGTACCGACAACGAAGCGGCCGTCGTAGTCGCCAGTCTTGCTCACCTCGATACTGGTGGGCCCTGCTGAGGCCGGTTGCACCTGCGTGGTGAACGAGCCCCGATCAACGGCGAAAACGACTAGCGCTAGGGCTAAGACGACGATCCCCGCAATGATCAAACGTCTCATGTCGCTGCCCCTCCCTGGACTCCTGACGGAAATTGGATCACCCGCCACTGTCAGTCCGCTTGCCTGTCAGACTATCTAAGAAAGCCTAGCCTTTCGGAAACTTTCTTGTCAAGCCATTGAAGGGGGATCGACACCCCAATCCTGGGAGGTCTCACGCATACGTGTACATGCCCTGCCCAGGGCGAACTCGCCGGCCCGCGGCCGCCGATAGCGAATGCGGCTACGTTATCCGCTCTCCGCCCGCCCGGCCCTGCCGCGGTATTCGATGAAGTTGTGGGGCCGCAGCCGGACGGTCACCGAGTCCTCGCCGGAGACGCGCGCGATGTAGGCCCGGCCCAACTGCTCCCCCAGGTAGCGCACCGCCATCCTCAGACGGGCGTCGTCGGACAGGCGGGGCCCGATCTCCGCGGTGCCCTGCGCCATCACCGCGTAGTACGGCACCGTTCGGTCATCCACGACGAGGGTGACCTCCGGATGCCGCTCGACGTTGCGGTGCTTCTGGGAGCCACGACCGGTGCTCATAAGGAAGACGCCGTCTTCGTAAAGATACCAGATGGGAGCGGCGTGAGCCCGGCCGCGGGGCCCGACAGTGGCCAGGACGGCCACGTTCGCCTGCTTTAGGAACTCCTCTCGATCCTCCTGCTGGGTCATGATCTACCCTCCTGTAAGCCTTCGATGCTCCGCCATCATGCAGCGATCCATCACCACCTCCAGGCCTGCCTTTCGGCCGCGGCGGGCCGCCGCCTCGTGCACGATCCCCTCCTGCATCCAGATCGCTTTGGCCCCGATCTGAATTGCCTCCGCGACCACCCGCGGCACCTGTCCCGGCCGACGAAACACATCCACCACCTCCACCGGCTCGGGCAGGGAGCAGAGGTCCGGGTAGCACCGCTCACCCAGCACCTCCGTTTCGCGGGGATTGACGGGGACGACGCGGTAGCCGTGCTCCTTGAGGTAGCGGGCCACGCGATAGCTGGGCCGATCCTCACGCGACGAGACACCTACCACCGCCACGGTGCGGTACTTGCGGAGGATCTCCGCTTCCACGCTCACGCCTGCTGAGAGCCCTCCGCTGGCTCGACCACATGATCCTCGGTCTCACCTTCGACCGTCTCCGTGGCGGCCTCCTCAGCAGGCTCTTCGACGGCGGCGGTGATGACCACTGGCCTGCCCACCAACGCGCCCACCGCCTCGGCCACGTCCACGGCGCGATCGAACCCCTCATCGATCAAGTCGGGGCTGCTGGGCGCGATCACCTGGCCGACGGAGTGCCGTTTGCCGCCGGTCTTCACCAGCACGACATCCCAGCCCCGCAAGTCCAGGGGGAACGGCGACCTCTTGGCCTCCACCCCGCCCAAGGGCAAGTCCTGCACCTCCAGCCGCTCGATCTTCCAGAACGGCACCAACTCCGCCGTCGCCAGCCCCAGGCCCAGCACGCCCTGCTGGAAGGTGGCCAACTGCTTCTTGGCGTCGATGACCACGTTGGCGCCGAGGAGCGAATTGACGAGCGCCATAGCGGAGAAAGGGCCGAGAATGAGGCCGGGGACGAGCATCGCAGCAAGGGCCAGGGCCGAGAGGTCGCCGCTGAATATGCCCACCGCCACAAACAGCCCGAGGCTGATCGCCAGGCCCACGAGGGGCCCGACGAGGGCGGCCCGCTCCGCTCGCACATCGATCCGGCTTTCCCGGATGATGCACACACGCCGGTCCAAAGGGATGCGTCTCACTGCCGTCGCCATGCCAACGCATCCATTGTAGGCCCATCATCGGTGAAGTCGAAGGGCCAGCCTCGCAGCGCGGTCCAGCTC
>CAYFYG010000158.1:0-2185 GCA_964347225.1 uncultured Dehalococcoidia bacterium
CCTCACCACGCGCCTCCTCGGCGGCGACCTCAGCCTCAGCGAAAGCCGCTGCTACGGACCCAAGTTCGGGCTCTTCAGCCTCAGCCTCCGTAACCTCCGCCTCTGGCTTCGCAGGCGCCTCCACGCCCAACCTGGCCAGCGCGTCGGGCGGTGGCGAGACCACGCCGCCGCTGTCGTTGAACACCCAGCCATCCTCTTCGGCCTTGTCGTGTGCCTGGCGCAGAGAGAGGCCGAGGCGGTGGCGGTCATGCTCTATGCGGACGATCTTTACCGGCACTACGTCGCCTTCGTCGACGACCTCGCGGGGGTGGTTGATCCGACGGTCGACGAGCTCCGAGATGTGGATGAGGCCCTCGATGGGGCCTTCCAGGCGAGCGAAGGCGCCGAAGGGGGCAAGCTTGGTCACCTCACTGGGGACGATCTGTCCTTCACGGAAGCCGGAAACGATCTCCTCCCAGCGCTCGGGCTGTGCGCGCCGCAAGCTGAGGGCGATCTTCTTGTTCTCCTGGTCAACCTTGAGCACGTAGACTTCCACCTCGTCGCCCGCCTTGAACAAGTCGTGGGGGGACTTGGGCGTGCGCTCCCAGGAGAGCTCCGACAGGTGCACCAGGCCGTCCGCACCGCCTACATCGACGAAGATGCCGAAGTCGCGGATGCTGGCTATGCGGCCGGTGCGGATCTCGCCCTCGCTGAGCTCCTGGAGGAGGCGCTCCTTCTCGGCGGCGCGCTTCTCCTGCATGGCCGCCCGCTCGGAGACGATGGCGCGGTTGCGCCGGCGGTTCAACTCAATCACCTTGAGGGTGAGGGTGCGCCCAACCCATTCGGAAAGGGCCTTTTCCGTGACCTCTGGCGAGCCGCGCTCCGGGCGGCCGCTGGCGATCTGCGAAAGGGGAACGAAGGCGTTGACGCCCTCCACGTTGACCAGAAGGCCGCCCTTGTTGCTGCCGGTGACGTAGCCTTCGAAGGCCTCGTTCTGTTCGAGGTGCTCCTGGAGGATGCGCCAGCCCTGCTCACCGCGGGCGCGGTCTAGGGAGAGGATGATCTGGCCCTCCGGAGACTCCGGCTGAAGGACGAAGACGAGCGCCTTCTCCCCCACCTGCAAGCGGGAGGCGCCCTCGGGTTGGAGGCAGCGCATCTCGTTGGCAGGTATGACGCCCTCGGACTTGGCGCCGATGTCGACCAGGATACCGTCGCGATCGGTGCCGACGACCACCCCTTCAATGATGTCCCCGCGGCGGAGTTGGGTGTAAGGAGTGGCCGCTTCCTCCTCCAAGAGGGCCGCCATGGACTGGGGCTCGTCCGCGGGCAGCGTCCCTCCCTCTGGGCGTTCGGATGTCAAGAGCAGTACCTCCAGGCGAGTATGGACTGAGACTACGAAGGGGCAGCCTCGGCTTCATTATATGATAGAAGCCTACGCATCGCATAGGGGCCGTTCGGTGGATGATGGGTGAACCCTGGCCGGTGCTGGGCCGACGAGCCACCTCTGCCTGGGAATTGACAGCGAGGAGCAGAAAAGGAAAAAGGCCCCTGGCAGCGGCCTATTTTCCACACCCGGTTGCCCGGGCAGTATCGTCAGCGCTGAGGCGTTTCACTTCCGTGTTCGAGATGGGAACGGGTGGTTCCACCTCGCTCTAGCCACCAGGGACCTTGGCTTCGCCTGATCGAAGAGGCTGGAGACTAGAGGTGCGATTCCGGTCCGGAACCTTAGACCTCCAGCCTCACAGCCGTAACTGCAATTGGTAGCGGGGGTGGGACTCGAACCCACGACCTCCGGGTTATGAGCCCGGCGAGCTGCCGCTGCTCCACCCCGCGACGGGAACGAACAGAGAGTGCCCAGAGACATTTTGTGGGGGTAATGGGCTGGTAGTCAAGCCCTCGGCCGTTAGTACGGCTCAGCTGAACCGGTTGCCCGGCTTACACATGCCGCCTATCAAACGGGTAGTCTTCCCGCGGCCTTACCCGGTTAACCCGGTGGGAGACCTCATCTTGGGGAGGGCTTCGCACTTAGATGCTTTCAGCGCTTATCCCGTCCGAACATGGCTACTGGGCTTTTTGCTCCTGGCGGAACAACCCACACACCAGCGGTTCGTCCACCCCGGTCCTCTCGTACTAGGGGCAGCTCCCCGCAAGTCTCCTACGCCCACTGCGGATAGAGACCGAACTGTCTCACGACGTTCTGAACCCA
>CAYFYG010000159.1:0-8153 GCA_964347225.1 uncultured Dehalococcoidia bacterium
GCGCAGCCGGAGTAGGGGGCCAAGTACTGGAGGGCCGCCGGGTCGGCGGCGTTGGCGGCCACCACAATCGAGTGCTCCATGGCGCCGTGCTCCTCCAGGGTCGCCACCACCTGGGCCACCTTGGACGCCTGCTGCCCGATGGCCACATAGATGCAGACTAGGTCGCCACCCTTCTGGGCTATCATCGTGTCCAGGCAAATGGCCGTCTTGCCCGTGAACCGGTCGCCGATGATCAGCTCTCGCTGGCCGCGGCCGATGGGGATCATGGAGTCCACGGCCTTGATGCCGGTATGCACCGGCGTATTCACGCCCTCCCTCATCACCACGTTGGGGGCAATGCGCTCCACCGCTCGCGTCTTGTCAGCCTTCACCGGGCCCTTGCCGTCCAAGGGCTGGCCCAGAGGATCGATCACGCGGCCAATGAGGCCCTCGCCCACCGGTACCTCCGCGATCCGTCCCGTGGAGCGGACCTCGTCGCCCTCCTTGATCCCCTCGTAATCGCCGAGGATGATGGCGCCCACCGTTTCCTCTTCCAGGTTCAGGGCCATCCCCATTATGTTGTCCGGGAACTCCAGCAGCTCGTTGTACATGGCGCCGCGGAGCCCGTGCACACGGGCGATTCCGTCGCCGGCCTCCACCACCGTCCCCACGTCCACCGCCGTGATGGCGCCCCCGAACTGCTCGATCTGCTGCCGGATTATGGATGCTATCTCTTCAGGACGTACCGCCATCTTGTCCTCCTACGCCTCCGTGGTCTTCATCTCCCGCCGCCAGGCGGCCAGATGGGCCAGGTGTTCCCGGTAGTGTTCATACGTGTCCATAGCGAACGACTTGAGGGCGGTGTTCCCCTTCACCTTCTCCTCCAGCTTATTGGAGGGGCAGGCGGCTAGGGCCTTCATCACCCCCTGAAAGCTTTCCAGCCACTCTTCCCTGACGGCCGATAGGGGCAGGTCCAGGCGCTTCCGCCATTCCCGCTCGTTCCACTCGTCCACGGCCTTCTCGCTCTCCAGGGTGACAATGTCGTCTACCCTCCCGGCGGCGATAGCCTGCAGGTTGTGGGCTGCCCGCTGCGCCCAGAAGGCGATGTGCCCCAGCAGGTCCTTCACCGACCAGCCTTCCACCACGCCGGGCCGCTCCAGCTCTGCATCGGAGAAGGAGTCCACCGCCGATGCCAGCGCCTGCCAGGCCGCGACCAACTCTCTCTCAACGTCGCCCTTTGTGGCAGTGGCGCTCACGCTCTCGCCTCCGCAAGCCGGCGCTTCAGTGCCACCAACTGGCTGCGGGTGGAGCCGTCGATCAGCCTGTCGCCGATGCGGGCGATGAGCCCACCGATGATCCCCTCGTCCACCTGCGTCTCCACTACCACCTGCCTGCCGCTGATCTCGCTTAGCTTCTCCGCCACCGCCCTCGCCTCGGCTTCGGACACGGGAACGGCGGTGGTCACCACCGCGTGGGCGATGCCCCGTTCGGCGTCCACCAGCTCCTGGAGAGCCTCGGCGATCTGCGGTGCCAGCGCCGTGCGGCCGCGGTGTACCAGCAGCCGGGCCAGGTTCAGCACCAGTGGGTCCACCCCCTCCAGTGCCCTCTCCGTTAGGCGCATCTTGTCGGCAGTGGAGACGCGCGCCTCCTGCATGACCGCCGCGACCTCGGGATCGGAGAATATCGCTGCCGTCAGGGACAGCCCTTCCGACCAGCGCTCCTCCGTCCCCTGCTCGCGGGCGATCTGGAAGGCCGCCTCCGCGTAACGGCGGGCCGCGATCTCCCGGATCATGTCTGACCGTCGCCCCCTTCGCCGCTCTGGGGCGCCTCCGCCAACACCTCCTCGATCAGCTCCCGATGTGCCTGTCGGTCCAGGCTACGACGGATCACCCGCTCCGCGGCCGTGATCGTGAGATCGGCGAACTCCCGCCGCAGATCGGCGATGGCGGCGTCCCGTTCCAGCTGTATCTCGCTCCGGGCCCGCTCCAACAGGGTTTCGGCCTCCGTTCGCGCCGTCTGTCGCGCCTCCTCCTGGATGCGGGCCGACATCTGCTGGGCCTGCCCGATGAGGGCCTGCCCCTCCTGTCGCCCCTTCTCCATCTCCGCACCCGCCTCCGTCTCCGCTTGGGCCAGGCGCTGCTTCGCCTCCTCGGAGGCGTCAAGGCCCTCCTGGATACGCTTCCGGCGCTCGTCCAGCAGCGGGAAGAGGAAGCGCTTGGACGCCCACCCTATCAGTATGAGGAGGATAGTGAAGTTGATGAGCTGCGCGATGAGGCTGGGCAGGTTGATACCAAGCGCCCCGATGCCACCGTCCTCTGCAAGAAACACCATGCCTGTAGCCCCCGTCCAAGAGCTCACGCGGTTCGGCATCTAGAAGACGAACCCGATCATTACCGCCGTGACGAGGGCGTAGATTCCGATGGCCTCCGCGAACGCCAGACCCAGAATCATGTTCGTCTGGATCACTGGCTGCGCTTCCGGGTTACGGCCCAGCGCCTCCATGGCGCCACGCACCAGGTTGCCGATAGCGATAGCGGGGCCGAACGCCCCCAGTCCCATCGCGATACCGGCGCCGATGAACTTGATCCCATCGTCGCTGATCGCGAACTTCGTTGCTTCGCCTTCCTGGGCCGCCAGTCGGACGCCCTCAAGTACGGGCGGGATCAGGGCGAGAACCGTCTCCATGTACTACCTCCTTGTTCCCGTGTTGCCATTGCTCTAGCTTTGGGCCTCCGGGGCCGTCGCCCCAGCCGGCTCCTCATGCTCTTTCTCAGTCTCATGCGCTTCCCCGTGGGCGACAGCCATCATGCCGAACACCAAGGTAAGCGTGGCGAAGATGAACGCCTGGATGATCCCCACGAACAGCTCCAGGCCGTAGAAGGCGATCGTTAGGACCAGCGGCGTCAGGAAGGTGAACATCAGGATCACCACCTCGCCGGCGAACATGTTCCCGAAGAGACGGAAGGTGAAGCTCACCAGCCGTACCAGCTCTGATATCAGCTCCAGTATGCCGACGAAGGCGTCGATTACCCCTTGGAAGACCTGCCCGAAGTTGAGACGGAACAGCCCCCGGAACATGCCGCCGAAGTTGAAAAACTTCCTCCCGTACCCGAGTCCCAGGGAGGCAATCCCCCACGACTCCACAGCGATGGCGGAGGCGATGGCCAGGGCCAACGGCGTGTTGAGATCCGTGTTGGGGCCGCGGAACAGCGGGATCAACTCACCCACTGTCTTGCCCTCCTCCTTCGCCTTCTCGAGCTCTTCTTCTGCGTCCGGATCGTCCTCGTCTATCGTGTCGCCGCTCAGGTTCCCCGGTCCGGATAGGGACACCCAGCCCACCGGCAGAGGGCCGACGTCCGTCTCCTCCATGACGAACCCGTGCTCCTCCTCCTGGACGAGGCCGATGGCGTTGAACACGGGAAACAGCGATAGCCAGTTGGACACCAGCACGAAGAAGAAGATCGTAGCCACCACGGGGAAGAACCGCCGCCCGTTCTTCTCGCCGGCAATGCTTGCCACCAGGCTGTAGAACGCCTCCAGCACGGCCTCGAAAAGGTTCTGCACGCCCTTGGGTACTAGGTCGCGGCGGCGCGTTCCCACGTAAACCATCACCACCATGATGATCACCACGATCCACGACGTCATCACGGTGTTGGTGAGGTTGAACGGGCCGAAGGATTCGATCGTCTCCGCCTTTATCGCGATGTGCGGGGTGGGACCGCGGAGAAAGACGAATCCGAGAAGAGCAAGGATGACAAGGCCAATAGCGATGAGTCGGCCCCGGCTGACCCTCATCTACTGTCCTTCCCTCTCACCCTCGCTTGTTCAGCACTTCCATCAGGAGCAGATAGCCGCCTGAAAAGGCCACCGCCAACCCCACCAGCAGGCCCAGAACGGCGAACAGGCGTCCCGTGTCCAGCAGCCGGTCTAGCTGCAGCCCACCGACCACACCACCGACGATGCATGCCGCTATGTAGAAGCCGAGCCCCATCAGTCTTATCGTCGGGGCCAGGCGGGTCATCATGACAGCCAACCTTGCCTTTGCTGGCCTCTCCGTTTGCGCACCTTATCACAACCAACCGCTACAATCCACCACCCATCCCACCAAACATAAAAGCCCCAGGCTGAAAAGCCTGAGGCACCGCCGCGGGAACCCGCTCCCTATTTCTTGTCGAAGTCCTCCAGGTCCAGCCCTTCGATGACGTCGCGGAAGGGTGAGAGCTTCTCCAGTTCCTCAGCCTTCACCTCGCTCGTCGGCTCGATCTCGGGCACTTCGCCCTTCTCCACTGGCTGCCCCTCCTGGTCCAGGCGAACGCCGGCCTTCTCCAGCACGGACTCGTCGGCGTAGATTGGCACCTTGGCGCGCACCGCCAGCGCAATGGCGTCGCTGGGGCGCGAGTCTATCTCTAGGCTCCTGCCGTCTACCTCCATGGCGATGCGAGCGAAAAAGGTGTCGTTGGTCAGGTCGCTGACCAGGATGTAGCTGACCGTCGCTCCCAGAGCATCGATGATCGATCGCAGTAGGTCGTGAGTGAGGGGCCGGGCCACTGATACTTCCTGCAGTCGCACAGCGATGGCGTCGGCCTCGGCCGGCCCAATCCAGATGGGGAGGTAGCGGTCGGAATCCTTCTCCTTGAGAATCACCACCCGTTGGTAGTTCATCAGGCTGACGCGGATGCTCTCTATGCTAAGCTCAACCACACTCCCACCTCACAAGCTACGACGCATGGCAATTCTAGCCCAGCCTGCTAGAGGTGTCAACCGAACTGGATACACTCTCCGGCTCGCGCTGCGGCACGGCCTCCCCATCCCGCAGACCGCCGACGCGGCCGCTCACCAGGGCGAACAGCAGCAGGAAGGCCGCGACCCCCACCAGCACGGCAGTGATTCCGACGAAGTCGGTGATGGCCCCCACCACCAGCAGCGGCAGCAGCGAGACGAAGTTGGCGGACACCACCTGGGTGGCGAAGATGCGTCCCCTCATCTCCGGCGGCGCCCTCTCGTGGAGCACCGTCTGCGCCGGTGCGTTCAGCAGGGCGTAGGAGAAGCCCATCGGGGCTGCGAATAGCATCGTCAGCGATTGCAGGAGGGAGAGACCCAGAAAGCGGCCGGGGTTCAGCGGCCCCGGCGTCGTCTCCATGATCTCCGCCAGGCCCCGCACCGTCGCCAGCAGCACCAGCGAGATGGCCACCCCCACCAGCCCCATGATCACCACCCGGTTCTTGCCCCAGCGGCTGAACCAGGGGATGAAGCGCAGGCCCACCAGTGCTCCCACCCCCGTGGGGGCGAAGATGAAGGCGGCGTTGTCCGGCGAGATGTTCAGGATGTCCTTCATGTATCGAGGGATCATAATGGCGAACAAGAGAACCAGGGTGCTGCTCATAGTCAACTGGGCCAACGCCAGGGCAGAGGCAGGATCAGACGTGAGGGCCCGCCAGCCCTTGCGAAACTCCTCCGGTATGCCGCCGAACACGGCCCCCCGCGGCAGCTCGATCTCCTGCCCATCGCGCAGAGTGTCCAGCCACACGGCCAGCCCTGCGGCCACCGTGAACAGACCCCCCGCCGCCACGAACATCGCCCTCTCATCGGCCAGCTTCAGGATCGCCGGCGCCAGGAACACCATCCCCGCCAACTGGGAGCCGGTGAGGGTGAAGTTGTACAGGCTGTTGGCATTGACCAATCGCTCTCGGGGCACGACGGAGGGGATGAGGGCCACTACCGCCGGGTTGAAGAAGAGGCCGCTGGTGCTGAAAACCAGGCTGATGGCGTAGATGGCCAGTACCTCATCATTGAAGAACAGGTAGAGGACGCAGGCGCCCGCCCGGATGAGGTTGGTGACTACCAGGATCGCGCCCTTCCGAAAGCGGTCCAGGAGCACCGCCACGAACACGCCCATGAAGATCGATGGAAGGATGAACGACAGGACCAGCACGCTGCTGGCGGCGCTGGAGCCGGTCAACTCCAGCACCACAATCAGGAGGGTGAACAGGATGGCGTTCTGGGCGGTTTGGGCCAGGCCCTGAGTCAGCCACAGGGTGGCGAACCGGGGCTGCAGGAGCAGGGCGCGGGACCGAACAATCTCTTGGACGTGCGGAGGCTCGTAGCGCATCTCAGGTCTGGCTCTGGGAGCCTTCTGCCTCGCCTCTGGTGATGAACTGCTTCACTCGCTTCTCGAACACCCGCCGCTCCAGGAGGACGCGGCGGCCGCACGTGCGGCAGCGGACACCGATGTCCGCGCCCAGGCGGACCACTTCCCATTCGTAGCCGCCGCAGGGGTGCACCTTACGCAGGCGCACAACGTCTCCCAGACGCACCTCCATCACCATGGCTAGCGTTCGGCCAGCACGGCGTCCCGCTGCCGGTTGATCTCGTCTCGCAGGTTCAGGGCCGCCCCCCGGGCCGCCTCGGCGAAGTCATCGGCGGACGACGCGTACAGCACCTGGCGGGAGGAAGTGACGATGACGCTGCCGCCCTCGGCGTCGAGGCCCGCCCGCAGCGCCTCGGCCAGGTCGGCCCCCTGGGCCCCCACTCCCGGCAGCAGTATCGGCATGTTCTGACAGATGGCCCGTATGCGCGCCAACTCCTCGGGCCAAGTGGCGCCCACCACCAGCCCCACGTTGCCCCGCGTGTTCCATCGCTTGGCCAACTCCGCCACCGCCTCGAATAGGGGCCGGCCGTCCGCTAGGTGGAGGCTCTGCAGGTCCTCGGCACCGCGGTTGGACGTCCGGCACAGGAGGAACACGCCGCGGTCTCCGTACTCCAGAAACGGTTCTACGGAGTCGTGGCCGAGGTAGGGGTTCACTGTGGCCGCGTCGAAGTCGTACACCTCGAACAGGGCTTGGGCATAGAAGCGGCTGGTGGAGGCGATGTCGCCCCGCTTGGCATCAGCGATGATGGGGACATGGGCGGGGATCCCCCGCAGCGCCTCCAGCAGGGTCTGCATCCCTCCAATCCCCAGCGCCTCGAAGAACGCCAGGTTCGGCTTGTAGGCGCAGACCAGGTCTTGTGTGGCCTCGATGATCGTCTGGAGGAATGTGACGACGGGCGTGCCCTTGAGTAGAGAGGGATCAGGGTCGAGGCCGACACAGAGGAGGCTCTGGTTGCGCCGGCTGGCCTCGATGAGCTTGTCCCGGAAGGTCATACGGTACTAGCCCACCTCCTTTGCCTGCGCATAATATAGTCGTCAAGGTTGACGGTCAAGGAAAGCCAGATTGCGAATCGATGTCGCCCTCCTGCCCGACCGGATTGCGGACACGGACTCCGTGTTCGTCGTCGTGGACGTCCTGCGGGCCTCCTCCGCCATCGTCACCCTGCTGGAGCGCGGCGTCCCTGCGGTCATCCCCGCCGCCAGCCTTGAGGAGGCGCGCCAGCTGCGAGAGCGCTTCCCGGATTACCTCCTCTGCGGCGAACGCGATAGCCTGCCGCCGCCCGGATTCGACCACGGCAACTCCCCGACGGAGTTCGCTGCTCTGGAGCCCAAGGGGCGGTCGGCCATCCTGACGACCTCCAACGGCACCCGTGTCCTCGCTCAGCTTGCGGCCGCGCGGGCCGTGCTGGTCGGTGCCTTGCTCAACCGTGAGGCAGTCGCGAAGGTGATGCTGGCTCTGGCGGCGGAGCGAGGTCGCGATGCCACCGTGGTCTGCGCCGCCCATGCCACGTCGGTGTCCCTGGAGGACGCCCTGGGCGCCGGCGTCATCGTCGAGGCCACCCTACGCATGGAGGGCTCCCTGCAGCCGACAGATGCCGCTCTCCTCGCCCGCGATGCGTTCCTAGCCCGCCGTGGGGACCTGCGAGACGCCCTGGCTTCCGCTCACCACGGGGCGGAGCTCGTGGCCGCTGGCTTCTCGGCGGATATCGACTACTGCGCTCGCCTCGACGTCTCCTCCGTCGTGCCTATGCTCCGTCGAGACGCCGCCGGCCTGCTGACGCTCGCGCCCCACCCGCGCTGAGGCCTGTGCGATCGCGAGGCGTTTCCGCTATTGGCTGGGAAGCCTGCTGAGGGATTGACTATCGTCGCCGATGCCCTCTTCCTCCGGCGGCTTCGGATAGCACGCTACTGCCCCCACCGTCATCGCTCCCCAGAGGAGGATCTCGGCCGTCTCCGTCCAGGGCTGTCGTCGCTGCACGGCCCCCGCTGTGTGAACCAGGGTAAGCAGGCCGGCCGCGACGGCCGC
>CAYFYG010000160.1:0-3330 GCA_964347225.1 uncultured Dehalococcoidia bacterium
AGGGGCAGAACTGTTCGCGTCCTGTTCGGTGATCCGATCGACTGCAACGACGACCTTCTCCGCGAAGTTATGGCCTCTGCCGGGTCACTCGACCCCAAGAGCCCGGCGCTATGGGAAGCGCTGGCCGAGCGGGCGTACGAGGCGCTGAGGCATCTCGAGGTGGTGGTCCACCCTGCGGCTCGAGCAGCGGAAGACTAGCATCCGGCCAAAAGGACTCTGACCCTACGCCTCGGGCTTCCCTTCTTGCCTTGGCTCCGTCCCGGAGCCGTCATCGACCTGTCAGCAGCCGGGCTCGCCGGTGTGGCCGCAGCAGTTGCTCAGGGTTCGGAGCTTGGTCCAGTTGTTGGCCACGACCCGCTCGAGCTTCCGGCCCAGCGGCATGGGCGCCCTCATGTTCGAGAACACAGACTTGAGACTCGGCACTGCAATCTCCTCCGTCTTCAGAGCCTTCGCCAGCACCCGCACTTAAACGGGGCGTAGCGTTCCGGCGAACACCTGCCAGGCGAGCAAAGACTTCGCCGTCAGGCTCAGGATGATGTACATCCGCTCACCAAACAGGTAGTCCCTCCAGGGACCTATCTTCCTATACTGCAAGAACATGTTTACCGCAAACATGTTGAACCACACGAACAGCGAGATGTAGATGGCGTAGACGAAGGTTGGAACGTCCCCCATCGATCGGGACGCCGGCGCTAGGAGATACAGACCGATGACAATCCAGGGGATGACGCCGGCAATGCTGCCGAGGACGAAGGGCGTCCAGTTGACCCTCGCCCTGCCGTGATTCTGCACCTCCATCAATAGCCCGAAGGAGATCATCGCCGCGTTGAGGGCAAAGATCAGTATCAGACCCCCTAGATCGTACATGCCCGTCAGCATGGCGATAACCACTATCATCACCGAAGCACTGAGGGCGTACTCGTACCATCGGGCATAGTTGATGCCCAGCCGCAGGTTGCGCACGTACCACTGGTACACGCCGGGAAGTGAGAGCGCCAGGTGGGCAAACGCTGAGATGAACAGGAACGAGGCTACCAGGGGCGCTATGCGAAGGTTCAGCAGGGTGTCGTCCGCAACGACCAACTTCTCCGACACCTCGTCGAACTCGAGGAACGACGTAGTGACCGGCAGGGCGAAATCGGTGCTCAGGAGCAGCATGAGGACACCCTGCGCGAAGTGCAGGACAGCCATGGCCGCGTTGAACAGGCGCAGCCTCTCGAATGTTGCCGGTACTACGGCCGTTAGCGCTGTGGTCATCGCAATATCATCTCCGCTCAGGGCGCCCCCGGTTTGGGTGTCCCGTCGCTTGTCCTTGCTCAGCCCGGCAGGGTTGTCCCGGCCGGACTGGCGGCAGGCGGAGCGAATCCACCGATCTTTCCACCCATCACCAACTGAGCGCTCCGCCCACCATTCAAATCCCTCCTACTATCCTGCTGACTAGCTGCGGCGAATCCTTCGGGTCACGAGGTGACCTGCGCCGCCCAGAACCACTACGCCCAGAAGGCCTGCTCCGAGCGCGATCAGCCACAGACTTGCGCTTGACGAGCCCTCCGTGGGAGGGGCGCCACCGCCTGCGGGCAGAGTGTCCGCGTCAGCAGCTGAGGGCTCGAAGGTCGCGTCCACGGTCAGCTTAGCGTCTAGCGCCGGGTCGCCCTCGAGGAGACCGACGGCGAAAGCCGAGTAGACCTTGCCCTCTTCCAGCTTGATGCCGGGAAGATCGAGGGCGACGGTCTCCGTGCCCGCGGCGCGGACCTCGAGGTTATACGTGGTGGCCGCCAGGCCAAGGTAGCCGCTGGCGTCCTTGAAAGCCGCGTTCGGCACCACCACTCCCGCGCCTTCGGCGTAGATGTCGACGGCCGGGGCATCGGGCGAGGCGTGTACGAAGCGCAGCTTCGCCTCACCGGCCGCGGGAGCGGCGTTGTCGTCCACCAGCACCAGCGGCTCGATGTCGGCAACCAGTCCCACCGCGGCGATGGTGTAGTCGGTGTCCGTGGCCAGAGTCACATCCGCCTCGATGACGGGATCGCCGGCTCCATCGGCCGAGGCCGGGAAGACCTGGATGTTGTGGTCGCCTGCGGGAAGGGCGACGTAGTCGGTGATGTCGTCGAAGGCGAGATCGCTGATCGCTTCCGAGCCATCCACGAATACGTCCACCGCCGGCGCGTCCGGCGACGCGTGGAGCACGCGGACGTTGGCGTCGGTGCCCGCTCCTGCCGTGGATATCATTGCGAGGGCACCAATGACGGCGGCCATCGCTCCTACTACTAGCTTCTTCATCGGATACTCCTCTCTCGTGATGTGTCAATAGGCCCCACGTCTAGCACTAATCGCAGGAGTGGGCGGACGGTGCGACGTGGCAGGGCATGAGGTCGGCCGTGTCTCCCTTGAGCGACGCGGCGACCGACGCGTGGGCTTTGGGGCTCGCGTGGGATGGAAGGTCAGGATGTGGACCGAAGGCTGCGGCGCTTCCGACGCTGGCGAAACCGGCAAACATGCCGGCAGCCGCTATCAGTACGAACAGTTTCTTCACTTCGGATATCTCCTTTTCTCTGTCGTAATCCTTCATGTGTTGCACTCATGGCCCCCGGAGCATGTAGCGATTCTGTGCTGTTCTTGGGCATCACCTCCTGTCTGTATACGTCAACAATGCGGCAGGAGGTTCATTTAGAGCGTGCAGCGTTTGCGCACGACGCACGAAGGGGTCTGGACAGCTTCTGCCAGAGGCGTATGCTAGAGCGGTGGGGCACTAAGCGAAGGCAGGAGCAACCGACTGCAGGCATGACTGCTGAAGTCTTCGTTCGGCGAACCAGGATCCAGGCTCCCGCGGCGGAGGTTTTTCGCTGGCACGCTCGGCCGGGCACGCTCGAACGCCTCACGCCGCCCTGGCAGCCGGTCGAGCTGGTGGAGCGAACGGGGGGCATCGAAGACGGAGCGCGAGTGGTGCTTCGGATGCGTATGGGCCCGCTCAGTCGGCGCTGGGTAGCCGAGCACCGAGATTACCGCGAAGGGCGCGCTTTTCGTGACGTCCAGATCGAGGGACCCTTCGCCCGTTGGGAGCACACGCACACGTTCGAGCCGGACGGCGACGACGCGTGCTATCTCGAAGATCGCATCGAATACGAGCTGCCGCTGGGAACACCGGGAAGGCTTGTCGGCGGCCCGGTGGTGCGGGAACGGCTGAAGCGGCTGTTCTCCTACCGCCATCTGCTGACGCAGCAGGACATAGCCGCCCATACTAGGGGGGAGGTTCGCCCAATGAGAATACTCATCTCCGGCTCCACCGGGCTGATAGGCTCCGCCCTGATACCCTTCCTTACCACGGGGGGACAC
>CAYFYG010000161.1:0-2044 GCA_964347225.1 uncultured Dehalococcoidia bacterium
GCCTTCCTCTTCCTGCGCCGCAGGGGCGCGTAGCATCCGCTAGTACTTGGAAGCCTGGGGGCCGACGCTGTCGGCCCCCAGATCTTGTTGTCCACTCGGACAGTAGGCTAGGACTGCGGGAAGAGGAGCCGGAGGAGAGCGCCGCGGCTCATCCGCCGCTCCCCAGCCGCCGCGGTGGGACGATGGCGCCCCGGCGTCTCCACGCCAACCAGGTCGAAGGGGGCAGACAGCAGCAGTTCAGCGTTGCGATCGCTCACGGCCAGGCCAGCGGCCCCGGGGTCCCGCTGGGGGTCGCCCGCCGCGACGCTGCGAGCCACCGCCGCTAGTCGCTCCTCGTTCACGCCGTCACCTGCGGTCGGGTCGTGGGCATCCCGGGGGTCGATGGGCGCGTCTAGATCGTATATGGTGCTGAACAGGGAGATGGTGCCGTCCCTGTTGTCCGTTATTTCTAGCAGGCGCGACTGCATCGGGTAGGCCACGGGAGAAGTAGTGTTCACCTCCCAGTAGCTGCCGCCGCGACGCTGCGGGTCCGGCCGGGCCGTGATCTTGTTCGCCCGACTGTCTCCGGCGACGTGGGCAATGACGTTAGGGAAGCGATGGAGCAACTCCTCTAGCTGCGGCCCCTGAACCCGCGTGTCCCCGGAGGGGCCCGGCAGCGGGTTGTTGAGTCGATCCAGGGGATGATGGCTGACTATGACCATGAGGCGATCCTCGCCGTTGCCCTCCACCAGGTTCTCCTCGGCATCGTAGTAGCTGCTGCTGCGGCTCCTGAGCTGTTCCTCCAGCCACTTAAACTCGGGGAGGTCGATGCTGCCCGCAGCGAACCCGGCCGGGTTGACGGTGTCCAACACAATGAACGCCAAGGGACCGTGCTCGAACACGTAGTAGGCGATATCCTCATCCAGGTTTCGCTGAATGAACCCGTGGCCGACAGGACCGGGCCGTTCGCTGCTGTTGAACAGTTCCTCCATCCATTCCTTGCGGCTGAGGAGACGCCGGTTGGGATCCGATGTCACCGCTCGCACCTCTGTCGCCTCGTCGGCCAGGATCTCCTGCGTCAGCTCGGGGTCGAGGAGGACAGACGGATCCTCACAAACCTCCTCCTTGCGTGCTGGCGACAGATCAATGATCTTCTCCCCACCGACGGCGATCTGGGCGGCGGCTTCATTGGGGGGGAAGTTCCCTTGGGCCAGCACGTCCCGGTTGCCCAGGGCGGTATACCAGGGATAGCGGATCCCCTCCGGGACAAACGGGAGTTGCGCCAGGGCCAGTAGCTCCTGATAGAGAGGGTCCGGGCTCTCTGACTGGACACCCTCGTACCCAGCCCCACCTGTATCGGGGTGGACATGGCGGCCGTCCATGAGGTCGATGAACCAGCGCAGCTCGTTGAGCTGGCCATTGTCGGCGGCGTTGCCGGTATGGAGCACGAAATCGGTAGGGCGGTCAGTCAGCGGGCTGCGACGGATGCGGTTGGCCCGTCGGAGGAGAGAGGCGGCCACGTGGGCGGTGAGGCTCTCCTGAGGGCGGAAGGCGGCAGTGGACCGGGGCCTGGGACAGGAGTCCTGCCACTCGCCGCGCAGCGGCGACTCTTCGTCTAGGAGCTGTAAGTCCGCGAAGTGATGAAACACTACCAGGGAGCGCCGCCGTCGCTCGCGGCGAATCTGCGCCTCGGCCAGTTCCGTGCGCACCTCATGGGGGGTCTCCCCGGGCCCGTAGCGGAGCACGCCGTCATCACCCAGAAGGATGGTGCGGTCGAGGGTCGTGAGGAATTCTTCGCCGCCGCCACGGCAGCCGAGGACTGAGGCCAGAACAACGCCCATACCGAACAAGCCGGCACCGCCGAGGAAACGGCGCCGGTCTACGTGCCGGGTCCGTCTGACTACCAGGGTTTCTTTCTGCCTGCTACGCGCGCCGATACTGTCGGCATTCTCGCCAGTGGAGCATGGCGGTGTCAAGAAAGGCGAGCCCGGACGAACTTGGGCCGGAGCGGAAGAGCGCGGTCAAACCTGTGGGCGGGATGGCGGTTCGCAATGAGGCCGGCGCC
>CAYFYG010000162.1:0-8931 GCA_964347225.1 uncultured Dehalococcoidia bacterium
GTCCGCCCGCGAAGGAGGTGGGGAGGGCGGGAGAGGGAGCCGCGGTTGGAGTGCGGGCTGATGGTGCAGCGTCGGTTAGACGGTGACCACACTCATTGCAGAACTTGCTGCCGGGGGCATTGGATGTCCCGCAGTTTGGACACGTGACGTCCGACTGGAGGGACGTCGCGCACTCGCTACAGAACTTCGCGCCTTCCGGGTTCTCGTGGCTGCACGACGGACAGAGCACCGTTCCCCCTCCACCATTCCCCGTGGTCTTGGAGCACCACAATCGTGCGTGAATTCGGGGGCAATGTCAACGTGAGCGGGAGGACGTTGTTAGCACACTAGGTGTGGTTCTGTGCCGTTGGCGACCATTTGGCGACCAACTTGTCGCCATGTGGGGCCGCCCCAGACGATGAGACGCCACGACGCTGCTGCTTCTCAGATACGAAAAACGCCCTGAGGCGACGTCAGGGCGTGAGACGCGATGAGCACCAGCGGTCTCCAAAACCGCAGGTCGCGGGTTCGAGTCCTGCCGCCCCTGCCAACTTCGTTGCTAGTCCTCTTTTCAGCTATTGCAAGAGAATATGAGCGTGACCTCATAATTCCTCGCCTTGACGCTGCGCGCCCCCTTTGATCTGCGTTCAACTCGCGTTTCCAGCGATCACTCTGCGCCGCACACTTCTTTGGGAGCAGAGGTCTTGCAGGAACCCCAGCAATAAGCGTTTGAAGACCTATGCTCACGATCTCTCCCAAGAGATTGACCGGACCGAGGAGGTAACGCATGTCACCCAGCAAGAAGGCAACCACGCACAACGATGTCGACCTCAAGACCTTGACACGCCACTTCGAGTTCGCGAATGGAGCCGCGGGCAGGGTTTCCAGACGGTTTATTGGCACAACCAGCGCCTGGCCCTACGAGGGATACTGAGCCGGTCATAAGCTGGCACAGCTGTTGGTTCCCAAGGTGCGACAGGGACTGACGCCGTCCTGACCAAAGAGGAGACGCGGTGACCCAAACCGCCGCAGGTAGAGAGCAGCAACCAACGATTTGACATTTTTCGGAATCCCCCGTAAGGTAAAACGACTGGTGGCAACGCGTACAACGCTGGTCAGAACCATCACAGAGGGTTGAGGTCGCCTATTCGCTACGAGAAACCGGGGATCCGCGATGCAGCAGCTATGTGGGAGCTTGCGCGAGACGCCGGCGGGCTGGACCTCAATTCCTCTTATTACTATCTGTTCCTGGCAGACAAATTCTCAGATACCTGCATATTGGCCAAATCCGACAACGAGGTTATCGGGTTTATCGCCGGGCTGCGGCCCCCTCCGTCGCTTGACACCCTCTTCGTCTGGCAGATCACCGTGGCCGACGCACACAGGAGGAAGAGCATAGCGCACAAGATGTTGCGCGCCCTACTGTCAAGACTGGTGGATGATGGTACCCGTTACCTTGATGCGTCGGTTACGCCATCGAATGTCGCATCGAAACAAATGTTCCGTTCGTTCGCGGAGCGCATCGGCGCGCCGTGTGAGGAGTCTCTTCTCTATCCAGCGGAGCTCTTTCCGGATGGAGAGCAGCACGAAGAGGAGCGGCTGCTTCGCATAGGCCCCTTCGCCGCTGACGCGGTTCGAGAGGAGAGAGAGCCAGCGCAACAGGGGGGAATCCAATGACCTAAACACCTTCGAGCGATTGGAGGGGTTGAAGTCAAGGAAGCGGATCCTAGCGCGAGTCATTGAGGAAAGAGACAGCAGTGAGAAGGTGCTGATATGAGTAATTTCGATATGATCGAACGGCTGGAGTCAGAGGTACGGAGCTATTGTCGATCCTGGCCCGCAGTCTTTGAGAAGGCGTCCGGTTCGCATCTGCGGGACGTCGACGGCCGAGAGTACATCGACTTCTTCGCGGGCGCCGGAGCGCTCAACTACGGGCATAACGAGCCAAACATGAAGAGAGCGCTAATCAACTACATCGCTGGCGACAACGTGATCCACGGCCTGGACATGGCGACTCAGGCCAAACAGAGCTTTCTCGAGCGCTTCGACGAGGTGATCCTACAGCCGCGGCGAATGCGCTACAAGGTCCAGTTCCCGGGCCCGACCGGCACGAACGCAGTCGAGGCAGCGCTCAAACTGACACGCAAGATCACCGGCCGGCAGCTCGTCATCGGCTTTACCAATGCCTTCCACGGAATGACGCTGGGTTCGCTCTCCGTCACCGGCAACGAGATGAAACGCCGCGGCGCCGGCGTCTATCTCAACAATTCCGCTGCCATGCCGTACGAAGGCTTCCTTGGCGAGGACGTAGATACCATGGAGTACCTGGCAGCCTATCTACACGCAGCCGGGAGCGGGGTTGATGCCCCCGCCGCAGTGATCGTAGAGACCGTCCAGGCTGAGGGTGGTATGAACACCGCCAATTTCGAGTGGCTGCGACAGCTCTCGGAGGTCTGTCAAGCGTACGACATGCTGCTCATCGTGGACGATATTCAGACCGGCTGCGGCCGCACCGGTCCCTTCTTTAGCTTCGAGCCGGCAGGCATTGCGCCGGACATCATCTGCCTGTCGAAGTCGCTGAGTGGCATGGGACTGCCGATGGCGATCACACTGATGAAACCTGAACTCGACGTCTGGGGCCCAGGCGAGCACAACGGGACGTTCCGCGGCAACAATGCCGCTTTCATCACCGCCTCCGTGGCGTTGGAACAGTACTGGCGCACAGTCGAGCTGACGCAGGAGGTACAGCGCAAGTCGGAGATCGTTCGGTCATATCTGAGCGAGCTCGCTGCCGAGTTCCCGGCCACCCAAGGCGAGGTGCGGGGCCGCGGACTACTGCAGGGCCTCTTCTGCTACCCGACCGATTTGGCCGCCGAGGTCTGCAAGGCCGCCTTCGAGCGGGGATTGATCATAGAGACCTCCGGCCCGGAGTCGGACGTGATCAAGCTGCTGCCTCCGCTGACGATCGATGACGACACGCTGTCGACGGGCCTCGGTATCCTGAAGGAGAGCCTGGCGACCACGCTTCGTGCGCGGGAGGCGAAGGCGAAGCGGGAACTGGTCGTCACACGCCCATAGGGGCGCCGCCGATGATCGTACGACAGCTAGAAGACATGATCGGGACGGATCGCGACGTGCACGCGCCAACGTTCGTCAGCCGGCGCCTGTTGCTCGCCAGGGACGGCCAGAAGTTCTCGATGCACGACACGGTGATCAGCGCGGGCACAGAGACGTACATGTCGTACAAGAACCACATCGAGGCCGTGTACTGCGTTGGCGGAGAAGGCGAGCTGGAAGACCATCAGACAGGTGAGGTCTTTCCGGTGCGGAATGGCACGTTCTACTGTCTCGACAAACACGACAAGCATACCGTGCGGGCGAAGACCGATCTCCGCATGATCTGCGTCTTCACCCCACCGCTGGTAGGTCCGGAGACACACGATGAAGACGGCGTGTATCCGCTTCTGGCGGACGACCCCAAAGACGCGGCGAGGGCATAGGTGGACTGGAGAGACTCACCGGAACAGGCTCAGTTCCGGGACGAAGTACGCAAGTTCATAGAGGAGCGCTTTCCCCAACACTACCGCCCTGACGTCGCGTCCGAGAAGAGTTTGGAACCGGAGGACGTGCCCGGCTACAACTGGCCGGCGGACCGGAAGTGCGAGGATCCCCAGCGTCGCGACGGAGCGATGCAGTGGGCGAAGGCGCTGCAGGAGAAGAGGTGGATCGCCCCGCACTGGCCAACGGAGTACGGAGGCGGCGGGCTCACTGTGATGGAGCAGTTCATCCTCTACGAGGAGATGGCCCGCGCCCGTGTCCCGGTCGTGGGGGGCATCGGCGTTTCCATGCTGGGCCCGACCCTGATCGAACACGGCACTGACGAGCAGCGCCGGGAGCACCTGCCCAGGATCCTATCCGGTGAGGTCGTCTGGGCGCAGGGATTCTCCGAGCCGGAGGCGGGCTCTGACCTCGCCTCTCTGAAGACAGCAGCGGTCCGCAACGGCGACGACTACGTGATCAACGGACAGAAGATCTGGACATCACATGCCGACTACGCGGACTGGCTGTTCGCACTGGTCCGGACTGACCCGAAGGCACCGAAGCACCGCGGCATCACGTTCCTGCTCATGGACATCAACACCCCAGGCATAACGGTCCAGCCCACGATTGACATGCGGGGCGGCATACCTTTCAACGAGGTCTTCTTCGAAGATGTCCGCGTCCCGGTAGGCAACCGCGTGGGGGAAGAGAACGGCGGCTGGTACGTGGCGATGACCGTCCTGGACTTCGAACGGGGGAGCGTCGGCGGTATGGTCAACTGCCAGCTGGCGATGGAGTCGCTCCTCACCTTCCTGCGAGGTGACGGAAACGGTCGCGGTGCGCGTCACGGCTCGCGGGAGGTCCTCCGTCAGGAGATCATCGAGCGATACATCGAGATAGAGGTCACGTACAACCTAGTGCTGCGGACTGTGTCGATGCAGGCTGGCGGTGAGATCCCCAATTACGAGGCGTCGGTGAACCAGCTTCTCAGCGCTGAGGTCCACCAGAGGCTGGCTCAGACGGGGCTGAAGGTGTTTGGGCTCTACGGGAACCTGTGGCAGCGCAAGGGGGCACCGCTTGACGCGTTCTTCACCCACGACTACGTGGACTCGGTGGCCCACACCGTCCTCTCCGGAACCACCGAGATCCAGCGCAACATCATTGCCCGGCGCGGGCTTGGCCTGCCGCGCGGCGACTAGGTTCTCCAGAGTCGGGAAGAGCGCCGGCTACGCCGTGTATCCGGGCGGCCGGATCTTGTCCGACCTGATCCAGACTCCGGGCTTCTCCTCCCAGAAGAACTGAACCAATACGCCGCCGGTCTGGCGGGGATGAATGAAGGTGTGGCGCCACCTGGCACCGTCTGTCTCGCCGGAGTCCTCGTCGAATGGCTCGATGCCGTGCTTCTCGCAGGCGGAGATGGCGCGTTGCCAGTCGCCGACTTCTACGGCGATGTGGTGCACCGATGGTCCGCGGCGGTCGAGGAAGCGCTGTATGAACGACTCGTCGCCGATCGGCATGATGACTTCCCAGAGCATCTGACCGGATGTCTCCAGCACAAGGTCAGCGTAATCCGGGTACTCTCCGTCTGGGGTACGCCAGATCTGGCGCATCCCGAATAGCGCACCGAACCGCCGGGCCAGTTCATCGCGGTCACGGAACGCGTGGCAGATGTGGTCGATGCCGACGATGCCCAGCGTACTGGAATCGTCAGCCGCGGACTCGCCGGAGGGCTCTCCGGCTCCCCCGCATGGGCCTGACGCCCCGGCGCCGAAGAGCTGGAAGGTGAAACCTTCCCCACCGCTTTCGGGGCCGATGATCACGCGGTCGCCGTCTTCTGAGGGGTTCATACCCGCCTTGCGCAGCTCCTCAGCTGCGGCGTTGACATCCGGCACTTCGATCGCCACATGGTGCAGTCCCGGCCCGAGCCGACTGTCGTTGAACCGCTGTAGTGGCGAGTCGGGGCTCAGGGGCGCCAGCACTTCCCAGCTCACGCCTGTGCGGCCGGGAACATCCATCAGCACGCCGCGGGCACCTTTGCTGACATCCTCCCAAGCCTGCTCCTGTTTGAAGCCGAAGAGTTTCTCCAGCAGATCGACTTGCCGCGCGACCTCCGGCACGACCATGCCAATATGATCGAAGCGAGTGATCTCAACCAACGGGAGCCTCCTAACTTGTGCCTTGCAGGAAGATGATGGGAAGGGACGGCTAGCTGGGGTGGCCTTCTAGCATGTCATAGCCGTGTGTCACGAGTTCCTTGATCAGGCGCAGGTTGTACGGGTTCATCGCGGCCATCCGGCTCGCGAGTTCGCCTACTCGCTTATCGAACTCGTCCTCAGGGTAGACGTCGTTGACCAAGCCGATTCGCAGAGCGCGTTCGGCGTCGACTTGGACGCCGGTGAGCATGAGTTCCTTGGCTATCGCCTTGCCGACGCGCTCAGGGAGGCGCTTCGGCCCTCCCCATCCGGGCGCCTGGCCGCCGTATTCCGGCTGGTCCGGATCTCCTTCCTCGGCGATCTTGGGGCGGTACGGCGGCTTGGCGGAGAGCGTTATCTCGGGGAGACCGAGCCTGGCGTTGCTTGAGCACACGATAAAGTCGGCGGCGAGCGCTAGCTCCAGCCCGCCACCGAGGGCGTATCCATGCACCGCAGCGAATACGGGCTTGCTGATCTGCTCCATCCGGGCGAACGCTTTCTGACCCATGCGATTCGACTCGACCCGCTCTGCGGTTGTCAATCCTTCAGACCATTCGAGGTCCGCACCCGCGGAGAACGCACGTCCGGCACCCCTGAGGACGATTACGGACGAGTCCGGGCTTTCATCCAGAGCCTCAAGACTTGCTGTCAGCTCCTTCAGCATTGTGCCTGTGATGGCGTTCAGCTTCTGGGGCCGATTCAGCGTAAGCGTGGCTACGCCGTCCTTGATATCAAGTTGCAGGGTTTCGTATGTAGGCAGAATTCTCCTCCTTCTAGCCGGCTTGTCTCACGTCACCAGAGGTTAGCACACAGGAGTGGAGCCTACAAATCATGCGTGACCCGGTGGGCTATATTGCACCGGCTTCTCGAAGCTCAACGATAGCTGACCAGTCGTAGCCCATCTCGAGGAGCACTTCCTCGGTGTGTTGTCCAAGCTCAGGCTGCGGCCCCTTCATCTGGATTGGCGTTTCGCTGAAGCCTATCGGCGTGTTAACGACGCGAATGCGACCCAGGTGGGGGTGATCCATCTCAGCAACGTAGTTGTTTGCCAGAACCTGCGGGTCGTTTACCACCTCATCGTAGGTGCGCACGGCACCGCAGGCGACATCGATCGTCGAGAGCGATTCAAGCCAGTGAGACAGGGGCTTATCGAGGAACAGCTTGTCGAGACGTTCCACGAGCGCGTCGCGGTTCTCAGCACGGGCGTCGTAAGTGCTGAAGCGGGGATCATCGGCAAGCGAGGCGTCGCCGATTATCTCACAGAACCTGGCCCAGCGGTCTTCCCTGACTCCGGCCATCGTGAAAAACCCGTCGGCGGCGGGGAACGTGTACCAGAGCCAAGCAGTGTGAGGGTGGCCCCTTCCACCCTTCCTGGGGAGTTCATTGGAGAAGAGATAGTGGGTGATCTCGAAGCTCTGCATAGCCACCTGTGTGCCCAATAGCGAGACATCCACTTTCTGGCCTACACCTGTGCGCTGTCTGGCGTAGAGCGCGGCGATGATCGCAAGCGCCAGCATGCCGGCACCGATGTGATCGGCGATGAACGCCCCAATGGGCATCGGCATACGTCCTTCCTCGCCTGTCACGCTCATGATTCCGCCTATGGCTTGGGCGACGATGTCCCACATTGGTTGATGGCTGTGCGGCCCTTTCGGACCGGATCCGGAGCTCTGGGCGTAGATGATTTGAGGATTTCGTTCCCGAAAGGTCTCATAGCCCAGTCCCCACCGGTCCATCACGCCTAGCCGGAAGTTATGGACGACGACGTCCATCTGCTCGGCGAGCTTCAGTACGATCTCACGACCGTGCGCATGGGAGAGATTTATCGTCATTCCGCGCTTGCCGCGGTTGTGTGCGAAGAAGTCAGGCGCCACGCCCTTCGGGTCCGGGCCGCCAAGAGCGCTACGGCCTGCGTCTCCGTACTCGGGCCGCTCGACCTTGATCACGTCGGCACCCAAGTCGGACAGCAGTACCGTGGCATACGGCCCTTGCTGCCATTGGCTCAGATCCAGTATGCGGACGCCGTCCAGTGGGGCTCCCATCATTTTCCTCCCGACTATGATAGGGCTAGAATCTGTTCGCGGCGCGGCGGCCGCCAGCGCGGCGTGGTCAAGTATTGCAGCACCCGCGCGTCAGCGGGCGCAGCGCCGGTCCCTCCGCCGATGCACACGTCCGCCACGATATCACGGCGAGAACGACCGGCGCCAATCTCGCTATCATTGCCCTCTGTCAGGAAACCGGGCCTCGTTCAATGAATGTAGTGTGATGGCCCCCTGCGGCTGCAGCTCACAACCTCCTTTGAGTTCGGTCTCATTGGTCTGCGGACGGACTGTAGACAGAGTTCCTGGCCCTGACCTCGTCGGTTGTACCCTCGGAGTTCGCAACGATGTCCACGACAGCGGCGTTCCAAGTGCTCTCAGAATCGGGAAGGCCTTCGCTCGCATCGGGCAAACCACTGCCGGGACCATTGAGTATCAGGAAATCGTGCTCGCCGCCGGTGACCGTCAGTTCATGCGCAGCGTAGATGCGTGCATGACCGAAGCCGATCACCCCTGATCGTTCGGCACTTCCCCCGACCCTACGACCACGTCAAGCTCGATCGTGTCCACTCTAGCGAGAATCAAAGGAAATGCGCGAGCTCATCGGAAGGAGCGCGACATGATATGAAAGCGGAGGTGCTCAGGAAATCCGCGAGCGAGCGTAGATACGAATTGCCCTGAAACCGGGCCAGTGGCCATCAGCGGGCTCCAAAACCGCCGTCGCAGGCTTCGAGTCCCGCCCCCCTGCCAGTTCTTAGATACGAAATCGGCCCTGAGCGCCCGCCAGCGGCGGCGCCCAGTGGCCATTTGGCGACGAATTGGCGACCAATCTTGCTGGCGCATTCAAGGAGGCACCCAGATGAGTCTTGCGATAGACGTTGATGACGTTAGCTCCGTACTGTTGGCAGACGGTTGGCATGAAGTTCTGGACGGGAGCTTCTCGATCGACTCCTATGAATACCTCTGGTATGACGCCGGCAAGAAGAAAGACCCGATGGTTCTCCACGGCGGCGGTCAGTCAGGGATCTGTGCGAGCGGCTTCGATTTTCTGACTGAGGTGGGCGGCAAGCGTGTTCAGATCGCTGGGCCGCTCACGGCTATCCTCGCCGTCGACACCCGCCCGGCCCAGGCGCACAATGCCCGCGGGCGGACGGCGCGGACGCTGAGGGATGGCTCCATCG
>CAYFYG010000163.1:0-8016 GCA_964347225.1 uncultured Dehalococcoidia bacterium
GATCCAGGAGATGGTGCGCATCCTGCCCGGTGTCAAGGATGTCGATGTGGAGCTTACCTTCGACCCCATGTGGAGTCCAGACCTGATGAGCGACGAGGCCAAGGCCGGCCTCGGCCTGGACTAGGAGGCAGTCACAGATGGAAGACCGCTACGCCGGCAAGCTGACCATCGAGATCAAGTACTGCGTAGTCTGAGGCTACCTTCCCTTGGCCGCCTGGATGGCGACCGAGATCTGGCACGACTTCGCTGCTGACGCTCCCGTGACCCTCATCCCAGTGGGTGACGGCCGGCTGGAGGTCTGGGCCGACGGCGACAAGCTATTCGACCGCAAGGCCGAGGGCGGCGCTTATCCCGAGATGGAGCGCGTGCGCCGGATCAAGCAGCAGATCAAACAGAAGCTCCAAACAGCCAGCCCAGCGCGTTAGGCGCTAGGCCTGCCTCCCACTCTCCAGAGACGCCCGGTACCGCCCCAGCGCCATCAGCGGCCAGTAGTTCCGGTACAGGTGGTAGTTGATGTAGAAGTCCCCCGGAAAGCCCGTGCCGGTGAAGTACGGCTCTTTCCACTGGCCATCCTCCACCTGCTGTTCCAGCAGGAACGAAACGCCCCGCTCGACAGCGCGCGCCTGTACATCGTCACCGCCGGGCCCGGCCGCCAGCAGCGCCAGCAAAGCCCACGCCGTCTGGGAGGCCGTGCTAGGTCCCCTGCCGGCCAGCCGCGGGTCCTCATAGCTCTCGCACCCCTCACCCCAGCCCCCGTCGTCGTTCTGCTTGTCGATGAGCCAACGCACCGCCCGCCGCACGTACGGCCGTGCCATATCCTCACCGACCGCCCTGAGCGCCGGCAGCACGGCCCCCGTGCCGTAAACGTGATTGACGCCCCAGCGCCCCCACCAGCTACCGTCGGGCCGCTGCTCGCGGCGGAGGTAGTCCAGCGCCCGCCCCACCGCCTCCGACTCCCCATCGCCCAGCAGCGCAAGCGCCTCCACGATATGCGACGTCACATCCTCCGTGGGGTAGTCAATTACCTCGCCAAAGTCACAGAACGGTATCCGGGTCACCAGCTTCTGCGTGTTGTCCTTGTCAAAGGAGCCCCAACCGCCGTTCTTGGACTGCATCCCCAGAAGCCAACTCCTGCCCCGCTCCAGCGCCCGGTTCTTCCGCCTTTCGTCCGGCAGCCGGGTGCGCGCCAGCGCCATCAGAACCTCAGCCGAGTCGTCGGTGTCCGGGTAGAGATCGTTCTCGAACTCGAAGGCCCAGCCGCCGGGCTGCAGACCCTTCGCCTTCACCTGCCAGTCGCCCCCGCTCAGGATCTGCTCACGGAGGAGCCAGCGGCCCGCCCTCACCAGTGCCGGGTGATCCGCTGGCAGACCAGAGTCCAGCAGCCCGATCATGGCCAGTCCCGCATCCCACACCGGCGAGACGCAGGCCTGAGGGTTGAACGTATGCTCGTCCTCCACCGCGAACGCTCCCTCGAAGCCCTCCAGCCCCTTACGCATCACCGGGTGGTCCAATGGGTAGCCCCTCAGGCTGAGCGCGATCAGCGAGTACACCCACGGCGGCTGTATCCCACCCCAGGACCCGTCGGCCTCCTGGTGCGACACGATCCAGCCCTCAGCCGTGCGGTACGCCGCCTGCCGCAGCGGCCTCAAGGCCACAGGCTCGTAGCGCCGCAACAGGCCGTCCAGAGTGTGGAAGGCGCGTCGCCAGTTGAGCCACCCCTTGGGCCGCGGCAGCGAGTAGTCGATGCGGTCGCGTGGCGCCGGGTACAGCTCATCGATGCGAGCCGACTCTGGGACGGGACAGACGGGGCGCTCGGTGAGAATGATGAGCATCGGCACGACCGTCGCCCGAGCCCAGGACGCGAAGTCATAGATGTTGAGCGGGAACCAAGGCGGCAGGAATATCATTTCCGGCGGCAGGACTGGAACCCCTCGCCAGTCCCACTGCCCAAACAGCGACAGCCATATCTTGGTGAAGATGCGAACCTTCGGCACGCCGCCCACGGAAAGCACGAACTCCCGCGCCTTGGCCATGGACGGCGCCTGCGCAGACGCGCCCGCAAGCTTCAGCGCAAAGTAAGACTCGACCGTGGCGTTGATATCCGGGGGGCCCCCGTAGTGGATGCTCCAGGAGCCATCTGACCGTTGCTGACCAAGCAGGTAGTTGGCGATCTTCCGCCAGCGGCCCTGGTCCGCGCAGTCCAAGAAATGCGTTAGTAGCAGGTACTCCGCAGCCATGCACACGTTGGACTCGAGTTCGCCCCACCAGAAGCCGTCAGGGTGTTGTGTGCGCAGGAAGTACTCTTGCGAACGCCCGATCGCCTCGTCCACCGATTCCGCGAGGTGGCCAGCTTCAGCCGTTGATGTATTTATCTCTCTCACAGCCAGCTCCCTAAGTTCCAGACATCTCGTACGTCCTCACGCCGGCTTCGCTAGCGACGGTACCCGGCAGGCCCGCACAAACGCCTCCAAGAACCGCGTGAGGCTGGCCACCGCCTTTAGCTCGCCACCAGCCAGCCGCAGCAGGTGGGGGATGCTTCCCGGGTGCCGCAGCGCGTAGGGGAGCGCCTTGCGCACGCGCTGCTCCCCGTCCGGCGTGATGACCTCTGGGATATCGAGCACGGGGTCCTCCACCCCATCGGATACGACGCGTACGGCCAGGAAGGGCAGACGTTGCTCCAGAGCCCCGCGGCCAACCCAGTAGCTCTCCATCTCCACTACATCCATTCCCGTGGCCTGGCGCAGTAGGGTCTTCTGGCGCGGCTCCGCCACCAGGTAGGAGGTAGTCAGGGAACTCCCCGTACGTACGGACAGGCGTCGGCCGAAGGCAGCCCGTCGCGCCGTCTCCAGGAGCATCCGGTCGGAAAGCATCGGTTCATTGGCCCTGCCGGTCTCGCTCTCTGGCTCCGCCCGGTACACCTGCTCGCAGAAGACGAGGTCTCCCACGGCAAACTCGGGTGACAGTGCCCCTGCCAGCCCCACGGAGAGGACGAAGTGCGGTCGGTACCGCCCCAGCACGGTGGCGGCGGCTTCGGCCGCCCTGGAGCCTATGCCCGTGTGGCAGACTAACAGGGGCCGCCCTTCGTACTCGCCCAGCGTCACCGGGAAGCCGCTCAGGCAGGTGTGGTCCCGCACGTCCACACGCCGCAGGAAGCGCTGGATCTCCAGCCGCAGGGCGGCGAACACGGCGATCATCGAGGCACTGGCCGCCCTTCTCTGGCTTCCTCCTCCGTGGCGATCGTGCTGAATCGGCGGAAGCCGCGAACGTGTCGTCCAGGCAGCGTCGTCCTCGCAGCCAACTCCAGGAACGCTTTCGGCTTGTGCATCGCCTCCAGGATGGCAGAGCCCTCGTAGCCGCAGTGCATCATGCACGTGTCGCAGCGGGGATCGCGGCCCCAGCCATAGTCCTCCCAATCGGTGGTCTCCATCAGCTCCTCGAACGTCTGGGCATGGCTATCAGCCAGCAGGTAGCAAGGCTTCCGCCAGCCAGCGGGAGTACAGGTGGGGGTCGTCCACTGGCTGCACTGGTAGCGCCGCTTACCCTGGAGGAAGTCCAGGTACAGCGGGTTGTTGTAGAAGCGAATGCCATTCCTGCCCCCCTCGAAGATGCGACGGAAGAAGGAGTTGGCCTCCTCCCGCTGCATGAAGATATTGTCGTGGGTCACCTCTCTGTACCCGAACCCCGGCGAAACCATCATCCCCTCGACACCCATATCGTTCAGCATAGCGAACAGCTCGTGGTACTCCTCCGGCCCGTTGCCGCTGTACAGCGTGGTGTTGGTGCAGACCCGATAGCCCGCCCGGCGGAATTCCTTGATGGCCTCTATCGCCACGTCGTAGACGCCCTTGCGCTCCACAGCGATGTCGTGGGTCTGCCGCAAGCCGTCCAGGTGGACGACGAAGGCGAAATAGGGTGAGGGCTTGATGACCTTCAGCGCCTGCTTGTACAAGAGGGCGTTGGTGCACAGGTACAAGAATCGCTTCTGCGTGATGATCGCTGACACGATATCGCCAATGTGGGGATGCATCAGCGGCTCTCCCCCGGCGATGGAGACGACGGGCGCATCGCAGTCCTCCACCGCCCGCAGGCACTCTTCCACCGTGAGCTGACGGTCCAGGATTGGCCCGTATTCGCGGATGCGACCGCAGCCGGTACAGGTGAGGTTACAGGCCTCCAGCGGCTCCAGGATCATCGTCAGGGGGAAGTACTTGCGGTTCCGTACCCTCTGCTTGAACAGGTACCATCCGAGCTTCAGGGAGAGCCTCAAGGGTTGACCAGGCAAGATGAGTCCTTCCTAGGAGGTCAGTAGTCCCTCTCCAACAGAAAATCAGCCACTTCCTGCAGTTCCCGTGCTGGCCTCTCCACGAGAGCGGCCCCGGCCAGTTCCTCCAGCGCGCGCTCTCTCCGCTCCTCCGCCGCCCGGCGGCAGTAGGCCCGCGCCCCAACCGACTCGAGAGCGCCCAAGACCATGGAGACATCGGCATCGCTCAGGCGCGGCTGCGAGTAGATGCGGCGCAGCTCGGCGGCCGTTGCCCCTTCGCTGCGAGCAAGCACGTACACCACCGGCAGCGACTTCTTCCGGTTGCGGATGTCCGCCCCCGACGGCTTCCCTGTCCGGCTCTCCGCTCCCCAGATGCCCAGCATGTCATCCCCCATCTGGAAGGCCACCCCCAACAAGCGGCCGCAGCGACCCAACGCGTCCGCGACGGCGGGGTCAGCAGCGCCGACGATCCCACCCAGCCGCAGGGCGCAGTCGAACAGGGCTCCGGTCTTCTTCTCGATCATCTCCAGGTATGCGTCCTCGCCTACGTCCAGCCGCTCCTCGAAGCTCAGGTCCAGCGCCTGCCCCTCCACGATCTCCAGCGTGGCCCGGTCGAGGGCGCGGGCCGCCTCCAGGACCCGCGCCGCCGAGAGCCCCCCGGCAGCCAGATCGAGAACAGCCAAGCCGCCCAGGGCCATCAACGCATCACCAGCGTTGATGGCCTGCGCTTCGCCCCACACCGACCACACAGTAGCGCGGTGCCTGCGCTCCGGATCGCGGTCCTGAATGTCGTCATGGATCAGAGAGAAGTTGTGCACCAACTCCAGCGCTGCCGCTGCCGGGAGGGCCTTCCGCCAGTCGCCGCCAGCGGTCTCACAGGCCAGCAGGCAGAGAGTGGGGCGAAGCGCCTTGCCGCCGCCAGAGTGGACGGGACGCCCCTCAGCATCCTCCCACCCCAGGTGGTAGCGCAGCATCCGGTGCAGCTCCTCAGGATGGCTGCCCGCGGGGAGATCGCTGGTCAGCAGGGAGCCCAGCTTTGCGTCCAGCGCCTCCCGGTAGCGGCCAAAAGCGGCCGGAAGCACCACGGCTACTCCCCGACGAACTGCACCACCACCTCGCGGTCCCGCGCGTGGTCCAGTTCGATGAGGAAAACACGCTGCCAGTGGCCCACCAACAGCGTGCCGTCCACTATGGGGACGGCTTCGCTGGCCCCGAGCAACAGGTGCTGGCAGTGGGAGTGCCCGTTGGGGCGCTCCCCGTTATCTGAGAAGGCATGAGCGAACTCGTTATGCTGGTACTGGGCGCGGGAGGGCGCGATCTCCTCCAGCATCCTTTCCATGTCAGTCAGCAGCGCGGGCTCGTTTTCGTTGATCCGGATGGCAGCGGTGGTGTGCCTGGAGAAAATGACGGCGAAGCCGTTGGACACACCGGACTGGCGAGCCACCTCCTCGACCCGTTCCGTTATGTCGATGAACTGCGGCCCTTTCTCGGTCTGGATCACGAATGTCTGCGAAAGGAACTTCATTGTGCCCTCCTCCTTGATCAAGTACCCACTGAGTTGGGCCGGAGGCGACGCCGTGCACTCCGCCCTTTCGCCTCAAGCTGTTCGCCCAGCTCCCCCAACCGCGCAACCACCTCGTCTATAGACTGGTCGGGGGTGGACGCGCCTGCCGTGACGCCCACGACCTCTCTGCCCTCCAACCAGGCCAACTCGATCTCCTGGGCCCGTTCGATATGTTGCGTCTCCACCCCGGTGCTGACGCAGGTCTGGGCCAGCTTGCACGTATTGGCGCTGTTGCGGGCGCCCACCACCACCAACAGGTCACACCCTGCCGCCAGCTCCCGCGCAGCGTGATAGCGCTCATCAGTCTCCGGACAAGTGGTGTCGACGATCCGCACCTCATTGCTGCGGCGGATGTTGTGGCCCACAAAGCGAGCCACAAACTCCGCAAACGACTCTTCGCTCTTGGTAGTCTGGGCCAGAAGCGCTACCTTGCGACGCGGTATCTCTATGTCGGCCTCCGGATCCAGAATCGCCGCGCCGTTTCCACCCGCCCACGCCAGCACTCCCCGCACCTCCGGGTGATTCTCTTCACCGTAGACTATCACTCTGAACCCGCTGGCACACAGAGCCTGGGCAACTCTTTGCGACTTCCGGACGACGGGGCAGGTGGCGTCGACGAGGGCCCACCCGCGCCGTGCCGCCTCCTCCACGATCTGTGGCCCCCGCCCGTGCGCCGTCACGGCCACCGTGTTGCTCCTCACATCGTCCAGCCCCTGCACTACCTGTACCCCCTTGGCCGCCAGACCCTCCATCACCACCGGATTGTGCACGATCGAGCCCAGGCTATCGATGGGTCCTCTCGTCTGGGCCGCCTGCGCCACCACCTCAATGGCGCGGCGAACGCCGAAGCAGAACCCCAGCGCCCTCGCTCTCAAGATTCTCATGCCCACTCCTCTAGGCGATAACGAATGATAAGTGCAGATGATCCCTGCCTCACGTGACGCTAGTCACCTCCCTCCCCGCGGCCGTTGTTCCACCGCCCTCATCACCTCTCGCGCCGCCAGCTTGCCGCTCCGCACGGCGCTCTCCATCGTGGCCGGCCAGCCCGTGTCCGTCCAATCGCCAGCCAGGAACAGGTTGCTCACAGGAGTCCGCTGGGCAGGCCGCAGTTGGGAGACGCCCGGCCTCGCCGCGAAGGTGGCGTCCCGCTGCTTGACCACCAGCGCCCGCCTGAGGTGGGCTGTCCGCGCCAGGGGGAACAGCGATTGCACCTCGCGCTCGAACAGGCCAACGATCTCCCGGGTGGACATGCCCATGAACTCCTCTGCGCCGCTCAAGGAGATGTCCAGGTACTGGCCGTCCTCTTCCTGCCCCCACAGCCGCGACTTGTTGAACACCCACTGCAGCGGCGTATTCAGGAACGCCGCGAACTTTATATCCGTCACCTGTCGGTTGTACCACATGTGCAAGTTCACGATGGGCGACGTATCGATATGCCCGATCCTCCCGAAGAACGGCTCTGCGCGAAGTGCCTTCGGAAGCAGCGCCGCCAGCGATCGCGGTTCCACGGCCGCCACCACATGCTCCGACTCCTGGCTCGGGCCGTTCACCGCCGCCCGCCCGTCCTCCAGGCGCAGCCCGGTGATGCTCCGGCCCAGGCGCACCTCGCCGCCGCGGGACTCGACGTACTCCCGCGCCGCCTGCGCCAGCAGAGTCGACAACCCAACCTTGGCCCAGCCCACGTTGGCGCCGTTCCGGTCACGCAGGAAACCCTCCTGGAACACCATGAGAGCCAGGTCGGCGCTCACCGTGGTGATGTCCCCGTTCAGCGTCGGCACGACGATGAGGCTCCAGAAGCCGCGGATGGCGTTCTCCGTCTGGCCGTGAGCCCGTAACCAGTCGGCGAAGGTGATGCCGTCCAAGTTCGGACGCGCCGCCCGCCCCAGCGACCGTATGCGAGCCATGGCGTAAGCAGCACGGGCCTTCTCGGTAGGCGATAGGGAGCGAAACCGCAGAAGGGAGGGCAACAGGTGTAGCGGCGGCGGCAGGGGCTGGCTCTCCAGCACGCTCTTACCCCACACCTTATCGATAACCGGAACCCGCAGCCGCTTCTGCAGGTGAACCTTGTGCCACACCCCAAGCCGCTGCAATAGCCGTATGTACTCTGTGCAACAACCCAGGAACACGTGCTGCCCGTTATCGACCTCCATCCCAGACCGCTTGTCCAGGTAGGAATAAGAGCGGCCGCCCA
>CAYFYG010000164.1:0-3397 GCA_964347225.1 uncultured Dehalococcoidia bacterium
TCTCCGCGGGAGATCCTGGACTACGTGGAAGCGGCGACCGACTTGGACGTCATCGCGATCACGGACCACGACGACCTGCGGGGCGCCATGCAAACGCGCGACGCCTGGGCCCAGCGGGACTACCGTTTCCAGGTCATTCCCGGCATGGAGGTAACGGCGATCGAAGGCCACATCGTCGGCCTGTTCATAGAGGAGCCGCTGCCCTCCCTCCGGCCCGCAGAAGAGGTCCTCCAGGCGCTGCACCACCAGGGAGGGCTGGCCATCGCTGCCCACCCGCTGAGCTGGCTCACCCGCTCGCTGGGCGAGAAGGCCCTAGAGCGCATCGCCGGCTCCAGTCGGGAAGGCGCATTTTTGGATGGGCTAGAGACGGCAATCCAGGCACCTGGAGCTCGGAGGCGGCTGAAGCGAGTGGTAGCCCTGAACCGGCAGCGTTACCACCTGGCCGAGGTAGGGGGTAGCGACGCCCACTTCCTAAAGGTGATAGGAAGCGCCTACACGGAGTTCCCCGGCCGCAGCGCGGAGGATCTTCGGCGCAGCGTAGGGGAACGCACCTGTCGGGGCGTCAGCGGGCGCCACCCGACGCTGCTAGAGATCGGGCCCTGGCAAGTGCTGCACCAGACCTGGCGCGGCCTCACGGTGACACCGAGGACGTTGGGCTGGGGGGCCACCGCCGGTAGCTTCATCAAACGGATCTTCTCGGTGCGATGAGGATCGCCCTCGTCAGCCCCTACGACTGGGCTATGCCCGGCGGCGTTAACAGCCACGTCAGGCTTCTGGCGGAGCAATTCACTCGCGCTGGCCACCAAGTCCGCATCGTCGCCCCCTCCTCGCGGCGGTGGTCCCACCGCTGCGACTACCTGACGGTCGTCGGCGAGCACGTCATCGGCCTGCCCGCCAGTGGGTCCGTGGCTAACGTCTGCCTCTCGTTCAACCTCGGCCCCCACGTCAAGTCGTTCCTCACCCGCGAGCGCTTCGACGTAGTGCATGTGCACGAGCCGTTCATGCCGCTGCTGCCGTTCCAGTTCTTGCGCTACGCCGACTCCAGCCTGGTGGCCACCCTCCACGCCACCCGCGACGGCGGCAGTCGCCTGTACGCCTACTCTCGTTTTCTCATCAAGCCCTGGTGGGACCGCGTCCAGGGCCGCATCGCCGTCTCGAGGGCAGCCCTGAAGATGATCGGGCGCTACTTCGCCGACCGCTATCGCATCATACCCAACGGCATCGATTACCAGCACTTCGCATCAGACGTGCCGCCAATACCCAGGTACATCGACAGCAAGAGCAATATCCTATTCGTGGGCCGGCAGGAAAAGCGCAAGGGGCTGCCATACCTGCTTGAGGCCTACGCACGCCTCAAACGCGAGCGACCGTCCATAAGGCTCATCGTGGTGGGGCCGGACGGGGGCATGCGCGCCGCCTGTGAGCGCTACGTCCAGCAACACCAACTTAAGGATGTCGTGTTTACGGGCCTCGTCCCTCACGAGGAGCTGCCACGATACTATAAGACAGGTGACGTTTACTGCGCTCCCACTACGGGTCACGAGAGCTTCGGCATCGTCCTGCTGGAGGCGATGGCGGCGGGCACGCCCATCGTTGCCTCGGACATCGGGGGCTTCGCCGACGTGCTGCAGGACGGGAAACAAGGGCTGCTGGTGCCACCGCGCGACGCTGACGCCCTGGCCGCGACTATGGATCGCCTACTGTCGGACGCCGCCCTGCGGGAAGAAATGGGCAAGCGGGGCACCAAGGGCGCGCAGCGCTACGGCTGGGACCGGATATCGCGCGAGATACTGGCCTACTACGAGCAAGTGATGACCGACGGCGCAGACGCCGAGGCAAAGCCGGACAGCTAGATGTCCTCGCTGCTGCCCAAGTCCGCTCCCAAGCGCATCACTGATCCCATCGTCAACATTCTGGCCGGGCTGGGGATAGCGCCCAACCACCTCACGGCGGCAGGCGTGCTGGGTAACGCCGGCGCCGGCGTCTTGGCGGCGCGGGGTGACTTCCTGGCGGCCGCCATCGTCATGCTGGCAGCGAGCTCGCTGGACCTGCTGGACGGGGCGCTGGCCCGCGCCACCGGCAAGGTCACCCGCTTCGGGGCGGTGTTCGACGCGGTGATGGACCGCGTGTCTGAGGCGGCAGTGCTGTTCGGACTGCTGTACTACTTCAGCGACCGCGGCGGCCGCGAGGAGGAGCTGCTCATCTTCGCTGCGGTGGTCGCGTCCTTCCTGGTCAGCTACTCGCGGGCGCGGGCCGAGACAGTGGACATCCCGATGCGGGAGGGGCTGTTCGGGCGGGCGGAGCGAGTGGTGCTGCTGGCCATCGGGCTGCTGATCGACCAGGTTACGATCGCGCTGTGGATCCTGGCCGTGGCGGCGGGGGCCACCGCCATCCAGCGTCTCGTGCTCGTGTGGGTGCGGGCGCGTCGGATCGAAGAAGAGGAACGATGATACCGCTGAAGGACCAAGACGCGATCCGGATGAAGTTCGGGCAGGAGCTGCTGGGCCCGGTGAAGATCGACTACTTCACGCAGAAGGAGCTGGACATCGTGGTGCCGGGGCGGGAGCCCTGCGCGACGTGCAAGCCGACGGGGCAGATGCTGCGGGAGCTGGCCGCCCTGAGCGACCTGATCAGCCTGCGGGTGCACATCTTCGATGAGGAGCGGGAGGAGGCGGCGAAGTTCGGGGTGGAGCGCATCCCCGGCATCGTGCTGCGGGGCAGGGATACAGCCTCGATGAAGGTGTACGGGATGCCAGCGGGCACGGAGTTCCCCACGTTCCTGGACAGCATATCGGACGTCTCGTGCAAGGCGGTGATGCTGTCCCCGGAGTCGGTGAAGGCGCTTCGGAAAGTCAAGGAGGACCTTCGAGTAAAGGTGTTCGTCGCGCCGATGTGCCTGTACAGCCCGGGGCCGGCGCGGGCGGCGTTCCAGTTGAGCATCGTGAACCCGCGGGTGAAGGCGGAGGTGATCCAGGCGGACGAGTTCCCCGCGCTGGCGCAGCGGTACGAGGTGAAGGCGGTGCCGCTGACGGTGATAGAGGACCGGATAGCGGTGGTGGGGGCGGTGCCGGAGAAGGGGCTGGTGGAGCAGGTGGTGAAGGCTTCGCAGTCGGCGGCGGCGCAGCCGTCGGACGTGAGGGGGCCGAGCACGCCGTGGGAGCCGCCGAAGGGGGAGAAGGGGAAGGGCGAGGCGCAGGCGGGGGGCAGCGGGCTGATCCTGCCGCCGCGATAGGGCCGGGCCGTCCAGCATCCGCCTGAGGCGGACTCGCCTTCGGCTCGGGCTCCAGCCACAGGCTTTGGTCGTTTTGGGGGCGGCGAATACGATCTTTGGTCGTTTTCCGAAAAAAGTTTCATTCGGGGCCGGTGTCAGATAGGGGGGCGGGCGAAAAGTTTGGTC
>CAYFYG010000165.1:0-4095 GCA_964347225.1 uncultured Dehalococcoidia bacterium
ACGAGGTGAGGTCGCAGAAAGATGGTCCCTAGGCGACCCACAGCAGCTCGTCCGCCCTGTCAACCTCGACCACAAAGGGCCATTGTGCATGGTAGCCCCGAGACCCATCGGGGTCGCCATTGCCCATTGTTTCACAGTTTCTAATCGCTCATATCTTCCCATCTTGCTTGTGCTGTCCAGTCAATGCTGACTGGGGGATTCGTTGGCGACTAGTTGGGAGGCCATTAGCTGTGTAGGCAGATGGCCTTCTGGCAACACGGTTCTGATCCAGAGGTCTGCGAGGTAGCCCGAGGCACTCCTTAGGAGCGCTGACGCTGGCCTCTTCGTCCTCGATTAGCCTCTGCCCCAATATCGTCATTCTCTTGTTCACTGAACATCAACTCGCGTCCCCAACAGGGAAGAGCGCCGGTCGTTTACGGTAGAGTGTAGCAGCGGTCCAGACACTGTCATGTCAGGTGACTTGTTGGCCGCTAGAATATCACTTTCAAGGGGGCACCAAGATGAGTAAAAGAGTTGGGCTCATTGCTGTCGCGGCGACGCTGGCTGCCTTGGCGGCCGGCTTCCTGACCCTCAACGCGAACGCAGCGACGGACATCGATAGCGACGGCGACGGCGTGTACGACTGGATCGAGGCCGAGCTGGGCAGCGACCCGCTTGATCCCGACACGGACGGCGACGGCCTCACGGATGGAGAGGAATTCTCCGTCTTCGGCACCGACATCCTAAATGCCGACCCTGATAACGATGGACTGGGTGACGAAGCCGAGGTCAAGATATACGGGTCGAATCCGTACTGGGCCGACACCGACGTCGACGGCCTCCTAGACGGCGAGGAAGCCTACATCTATGGCACGAACCCCATCTCCGACGACACCGACATGGACAGCCTTCACGACTTCGCGGAGTTGTTCTACCTCGGCACCGATCCCCTCAGTCTTGATACCGATGGCGACGGCTTCTGGGACGGGTGGGAGGTAGGTTACACGGACCCACTCAACCCTGACACTGATGGGGACGGTATCCTCGACGGCGAGGAAGCCTTCGTCTATGGCACCAGCCCGCTCTACGAGGATACGGACGACGACGGCCTACTCGACGGCGACGAAGTTCACATCCACGGCACCGACCCCCTCCACCCGGACAGCGATGGCGACGGCCTGCTCGACGGTAACGAAGTCAACACCGGCACCAACCCGCTCGACGCCGACACGGACGGCGACGGTATGCCCGACGGTTACGAGGCGACCCAAGAGTGCCTCAACCCCGTCACCGATAGCGCCCTCGGTGACGCGGACGGCGACGGCCTGAGCAACATCTACGAATTCTCCATAGGAACGGATCCGTGCAGCCCCGAGTCCCTAGCCAGCTTCACGGCCTACGTTGATGGCATGGGAGGCCTGCCTGACCCCGTTCGGAAGTCCATCCTCAGAAAGGCGGCTGACGCTGAGCACCTGCTGTGTGACAGCGGGAACATCAACGGCGGTTTGCGGAAACTCGGAGACGTCGAAGACTACGTCGACGCTCAGGCCGGCAAGAAGATATCAGAGAGCACGGCGAACGTCCTTAGGGACTACGTACAGAGCCTCATTGGGCAGATCGAGGCTGGACAGGACGTGTGCACGTTCGCCTGACCATGTCCGAGGCCCGAGCAGCCTCCCGTGGACCCGCGAGTCTGATTATCCTTGCAGTCCTTTGTGGTCAGATGGCTTGACAGCCCCGCAAGCAAGGGTACGCTGTTCGTCAGATGCTCGGTACTGGTCTAGCTAGATGGCCGAAACGGGCATCAGGTGTCCCGTTTGGCACCGAGAGGTGCCTTGCCCGAATCTGAGGGTGGCGCAGAGGGGCGGTAGAGCCGGCACCTCTGATTCCCAAGCAGAAGGCCGTGGGGCAGAAGGACGATCCCTAGGCGACCCACAGCAGTTCATCCGCCCTGTCAACCTCCACTACAAAGGGCCATTGTGCATGGTAGCCCCGAGACCCATCGGGGTCGCCAATGTGCATTTTCTATGGATTGCCCCGCAAAAACCGGGCCCGGGCCCGTTTGCTCACCCGCGAAACTGTATCTGCATTGAGGTGACTGACCCGGGCGGCAGACTCCCGGACTTCCAGTCCGGAGTTCACGCGGAAGTCCTTGCTCGGCAACGTCCGCGAGCTCAAGAGCGTTCACTGCGGTGTCGTGACATGCGGTCAGGCGCCTTCGCTTCGCTGAAGTGACTATTGAAGCGCTAGCGTAGAGCGTGGCACCTCTTACGCAGCAGGTCAGCGAGAGCCGGCTTGATGCCGCCGAGCACGAACTGCACACGTAGAATAACGACATAGCCAACGATCTGCGCCTGCCGTCCTCCGGTCGCTGCTCGCTACTTGCCTGCAGCGGCGGACTCTGGCCCACGCTGAATCGTCACTCGAAAGCGGCAGTTTTCGGCACCCGTGGCTACTGTTTCAAGCATCTCCACTGTCGTGGGGGTCTTGGCCAGGGTCTTGAACAGGCGCTGCACGAAGTGGGCCGCGCAGGTGCATAGCTTGGGGTCCAGGCCGACCACCTCCAGCCGTACGAAGGGGCAGATGCACCGGCCCTGGTGCCGCTCCGTCCAGTAGATCACATCGCCATCGCGCTCGATGTCCACCTGGCTCGTGCCGGCCGTGCTCATGGCGTCCAGAAACGAGTCCAGATCCGTGGGGCTGGGCGGGGCCGTTAGGTCAAAGAAGACGCCGAGGCAGGATCGGGATTGGGCTTCCATGAGGCTATCCAGAGAGGCGCCGTCCAGCCTGTATATAGCCTCAAAGAGACTGCACGTCAACTTGTCCTGGTACTCGCGCAGCAGCTTGTACGACACATCCGGTGCCCGGCCCTGAGACTTATCCATCACCACCTCCGCGGGGCGCCACGTGCCCTAGGCATTCCGTGCGCCCCAAGCACTCCGTAGCACGGCCACCGCGTCCTACCCCAGTCCGCTCGAACCCCGAGACCCGGCCAGCGTTCTAGCTTGCTCTCCTGCCAGACGCGGGGGGAGCAGTCACGACCAGTAGGAACTCAGTGCGCTCGTACTCAACTCTTCAACTCCATGTTAGCCCAATGACAGCCATGACGGAACTGCCTCTTCCAGCGCCTCCTGAGCCAGCGGCATCGTACCCTTTGGCTCTGCCTGCCCGGTGACGTTGGTGGCGTGCAAGGACACGGGAGTTGCTCTTCGACGCGCTCAACATCCATCAGACTCCGGAGTGAGCCGTACCGGCCGTATTCCCTGGAGGCTTTCCCAGATCCCTGCTGCGCGGTTCTACGGGGGCAAACATACCCAGGAAGTCGGAAAGCACCCTCAAGGGGTGCTCTCCAGGTGGAGTGGTGGCCCGCCACCGGGATTGCCTCCAGTGTACCCCGCCGACTGCCTATGGGATCGCCGGTTGCTCCCGCTCTCGCTCCGCATTGTCCCCGGGGCCGGGAAAACCGGCCACCCGAAGTGCGGTCCTGTAGGTACCGGGAAAGAGGTGGAAGAATTGCATCTTGGTCAACCCGAGGCCGTTGCAGACATCCTCACGCGAGGGCGTGCAACCGATACGGTCGTAGAAAGACCGCATGAAGTAGATCACATGCCAGTGGTCATCAGTGAGCTCATTCAGCCCATTGCCGAATCCCTGGCACCGGGCCAGGAATTGGGCCGCCTCCCGTGACCACTCGGAGGGGTTCCTCATGAAGCCCTTCTCGTCGACCTCGACGGGCTTTTCTCCGATGATGGCACCGGGGAGCGCCACTTTAGGCTTGATCACCAGGGCATTGGCGACTATCCCGCACACGTTCTGCACTTTCACGCCCAGGTTGTAGTGTCGGCTCAGCTCGATGATCTGGTCGATACAGTTGTGACACGAGGTGGCGACAACCTTTGCGCCGGTGGCCCGTATCTGATCCGCCTTCATCCTTCCGGCCTCAAGACGGCGCTGGCGGAACTCCGGCATGCTCAAGGCACCGCCGCCCCCGCCGCAGCAGAAATTCTCCGCGCCGTGGGGGATCATCTCTCTGAAGTCCATCACGGCCAAGCGAAGCAGGTAGCGGGGCTCCTCCACGATTCCGCCGCTTCTAGCCTGGTTGCAGGGGTCGTGATA
>CAYFYG010000166.1:0-2303 GCA_964347225.1 uncultured Dehalococcoidia bacterium
CGGGATGGCGTCGATGCTCACTCTCTGGGGCACGTCTATCCCTCCGAAATTACGGATGCGGCCGGGGAGCTCCGCCCCCCTGACGGATTACGAGCCATTGTAGCCAGCCCGCCCTCTCACTGTCCACTCGGGGCGGCGCCGCCTGTAACAACATGCGTTCTCGACGGTTTACTAGGTTGCGATGGCTACCGTTTCTCGCTGGCGTTCCTCGCGGGCCGTCCGCCTGCGCCTGGAGCTCGTCGGCCTGGAGGTGTTCCTCCTCGCCCTCATGATCTTTTTGGCCGGCGTCTCGGAGCTGCCGGTCTTCGTCTGGTTCGTCCTCGTCTTCGCCTCCGTACTGATGCAGACCGTCCTCTTCTACCAGATCGGGCGCGTCCGCCAAAAACTGGAACGCTAGGCCACGTTCAGTACAGAAGAAGGAATGCGGCGCTCAATTGAGCGCCCGCTGGCGTATGCCCTACAGCCAGCCCCGCGCCACTACCACTCCACTCCCAGCGACCGCAGGTCCCGCTCCAGTGCTGCGTAGTCGCCTGTATGATGGATGCCGTAGAAGCCCGCCTGGCGCGCCCCCTCCACGTTGTGCGCCAAATCATCGATATGCACACAGGCGGACGGCTCCACGCCCATCCGCTCAGCCGCCAGGCGGTAGATGCGTTCATCCGGCTTGGCGACCCCAACCCGCGACGAGTTCACGATGACCTTGAACACGCCGCCGAGCTTGTGGTAGTCGTTCAACTCACTCTCCAACCTGGGCGTCGCGTTGGAGAGCACGCCCACGCCGTAGCGGGCCGCTAGCTGCTGGGCCAGCCCCACCACATCCTGATCCAGTGTCCGCCACATCGTAGCCCGCTCCTCGCTCATGTCTGGGAGGGTGCGTCCCGCGAACTCGTCCAGCTTTCGCTTCGCCGCCTCCATCCACACGTCCTCGGTGCCCTCGCCTATCTCCAAGGCCTTCCACTCCGGGATCGTGTACAACGCCTTCAGGAAGCTGCCCTGCTCCAGGCCGTGGCGGCGCTCGAAAGCCGCCAGCATCTCCCTGTCCAGTCGCGCGACCACGCCGCCGAAGTCGAAGAACACGGCCCGAACCGTTCCGTCCCTACTCACGCCTAGAACCCCCTATACCGGTGCGCGATGGGCAGCCGCCGGTCCCGCCCGAAGGCCCGGGGCGTGATCTTCACCCCTGCCGGCGCCTGCCTTCGCTTGTACTCGTTGCGGTTCACCATCTGGATTACCCGCGCCACCAGATCGCGGTCGTGGCCCATGCCCACTATCTCCTCCGCGCTCTTGTCGTCCTCCACATAGGCCTCCAGAATCGAATCCAACTCCTCGTATGGCGGCAGCGCGTCCTGATCCAGTTGCCCAGGCTTCAGCTCTGCCGATGGCGGCTTGTCGATCACCGACTCCGGGATGACGGGCACATCCTCCCACGTGTTGCGGTAGCGCGCCAGCCGGTACACCAGCGTCTTGGGCACGTCCTTGATCACTGCATAGCCCCCGGCCATATCCCCGTAAAGGGTCGCGTAGCCGGTTGCCATCTCGCTCTTGTTCCCAGTCGCCAGCACCAGCCAGTCGAACTTGTTCGACAGAGCCATGACGATGTTGCCGCGGATGCGCGACTGGACGTTCTCCTCGGCCACTCCCGACTCCGTCCCCGCGAACGCCCCCTCCAGCATCTCCAGGTACGTCGAGTGCGCCGCCTCGATGGGGATGACCGTCAGCTCGATCCCCAGCCTCTCCGCCAACTCCTTGGCATCGCTGATGCTTCCCTCCGACGAGTAGCGCGAGGGCATGCTCACGCCCACCACGTTCTCCCTGCCGACAGCGTCCGCGGCAACGGCCGCCACCAGGCTGGAGTCGATCCCCCCGGATAGTGCGATAACGACCTTCCGGAATCCGGTCTTGCGCACGTAGTCCCGCGTCCCTGTGACCAGTGCCCCATACACCTCCGCCTCAGCCCCCAGTGGCGGCGCCAATCTCCGCTCCGCGTGCGGTTTCTCGGCGATGAACGGCTCCTCGCTGAGCGCTACCTGCCGCCATTGCCTTCCCCGCTTCCCTTCCTTCCTCTCCTCGACGTTGAGGTCGCAGACCAGTAGCTCCTCCTCGAACATCGCCGCCTGGGCCAGCAGCTCGCCTTCGGGGCCCAGCACCATGGAGCCGCCGTCGAACACGAGCTCGTCCTGCCCTCCCACCTGGTTCGTGTAGCAGACGAATACTCCATGGTCGCCGGCCCGCGTCGCCAGCATCCGCTGTCGGTCCCCCCGCTTGCCAGCGTGGTACGGCGAGCCGTTGATATTCACTATCAC
>CAYFYG010000167.1:0-3410 GCA_964347225.1 uncultured Dehalococcoidia bacterium
GCACCCTCCACCAGCATCACGGTGGCGTTGGGCACGTCGATCCCCACCTCTACCACCGCCGTCGACACCAATACGTCCAGATCTCCATCCCGGAAGGCCCGCATCACTGCATCCTTCTCGCCTGGAATCATGCGGCCGTGGAGCAGGCCGAGACTTAGCTCCGGGAACACTTCCGCGCACAGCTGCTCGTACTCCTGCACCGCCGCCCTCGCTGCCACCGCCTCCGACTCCTCCACCAGCGGACAGATCACATACGCCTGCCGACCCGCGATCACCTGCTTGCGGAGGAAATCGTACGCCTGCTGCCGCTGATCGGGGCGCAGGCGGTAGGTCTTCACCGGCGGCCGCCCGGGCGGCATCTCGTCCAGGATAGTGACGTCGAGGTCGCCGTAGACCGTAAGGGCCAAGGTGCGGGGTATGGGTGTCGCCGTCATTACGAGCACGTGCGGACTGGCCCCCTTCTGCCGCAGCGCCGCCCGCTGCTCCACCCCAAAACGGTGCTGCTCGTCCACCACCACCAGCCCCAGGCGCTGGAACGACACATCCCCCTGGATCAGCGCCTGCGTCCCGATAGCGATATCCGTCTCCCCACGCGCGATCCGGTCCCGGGCCGTCCCCTTTTCTGAAGGGGCCAGGCTCCCCCGCAGCAGCGTGACCCGCAGCGGCCTACCCAGATAGTCCGGCGAGAAGACATCCCGCCACAACCCCTCCTCCCCACCCGACAGCAGCGTGCAGAAAGTACGGTGGTGCTGCTCCGCCAGCACCTCCGTAGGGGCCATGATGGCGCCCTGGAAGCCGCTCACCACCGCCGCCAGCAAAGCGGCAACCGCCACCACCGTCTTGCCGCTGCCCACGTCACCCTCGATCAGTCGATTCATGGGCACGCTGCGCCCCACGTCCCGCAGCACCTCCTCCGTCGCCTGCCGCTGCGCCGCCGTCAAGGAAAACCGCAGCGACTGCTCGAACCCGTCTCGAACTGCCTGCGGCAGCACGAGCTCGCCAGCGGCGCCCGTCCTCTGCCATTGCTGACGACGCTGCACCACCCCCAGCTCGATCAACAGCAGTTCCTCCAGAGCGAAACGCCTGCGCGCCTCCTCCGCCTGCCGCAAGGAGTCCGGGAAGTGCATCTGGCGCATCGCCGGGGCCACCGGCAGCACCCCCAGACGCCCTCGCACGTCATCCGACAGCGTCTCCTCCAGGCGGTCGGCGAAGGCGTCCACCACGTCCCTGGCCAGGCGTCGCACCAGCCGCTGGGGCAAGCCCTCCGTGCCCGGGTATACGGGCACCAGCCGTCGTGTGTGCAGGGAATCCGCATCCAGTGCCTCCCACTCCGGGTTCTCCATCTGCTTCCGGCCGCGGAACGCCGTCACTCTTCCGCTCAGGGCCACCCTCATCCCGTCCCGCAGCTGACGCGCCACATACGTCTGGCCCCACCACACCACCCTCAACATCCCCGTCTCGTCGCCGATGACTGCCTCGCTTGCCTTGCGGCGCCCCACCACGCCCGCGCCAGCCGACCACACCTCCCCCACCACCGTCTGCTCCTCGCCCACCACTAGTCCTGCGATCGGGCGCACTTGCGAGAAGTCATTGTAGCGGAAGGGGAACAGCCAGAGCAGGTCGCGCACCGTCTCTACGCCGAGCCTCCTGAGCTTGCCAGCATAGGCACGGCTGACCCCCTTTAGCGTGTCCAACGGCGAGTCCAGGGTGCCCATCACGCGCGGCCGCGGCTTCGCACGCCGCTTGCTGCTCTCCGGTGGCTGCTCGCCGGCCGGGCGCTCCGAGCCTCTCGACAGTGATGAGATCGAGACGTCGGCTTCCGCCAACGCCGACTCCAGTTCCTCAACGACGCGCCGGCGCTGCACAGGGTGCAGCGCCCGATAACCCCGAGGGGGAAGAGCACGCAGTACCTGCTGGAATCGGTGACCGGCCGGAACGGACTGGTCCAAGAGGAAGCGTTCCAAGTACGCGTCCAGGCCGCCTATTACCGACGTGTCCGCGAACTTCCGCGAGCGCTCAAGCGCCAGAACCTTGCGCAGCCTTTCGCCCGCCTCCGTCAAGCGGCTACTATTCTCCCTCCAGAAGACCAAGGCCCAGAACGCCGGGCCCGCCGTGGGCGCCGATCACCGGGCCTACTCGCGTCACCAAGATGTTCACGTGTGGCAACACCCCTTGCAACCGCTGCTGAAAGTCGTGCGCGTCCTGAGCATTGGTGGAATAGCCGATGGCCACCTCCCGGACGTTGTGGAAGGAAGTCGCGATCTGAAACAGCCGCTGCATAGCGTGAACCTTCGTCCTTACCCGCTCCTCCGGATGAACCTCGCCGTCCCGCAGGGACAGCAGCGGCTTCACCCGCAGCACCGCGCCCAGGAACGCCCTCCCGCGGCCAATGCGCCCTCCGCGCCTCAGGTACTCCAGCGTGTCCAGCATGAAGTAGATGCGCAGACGCTGTATCGTCCGCTCAACCGCCGCCTTGATGTGCTCAACATCTCCGTTTTCGCGCGCCACCCGGGCCGCCGCCAGGGTCACGAACGTCAAGCCCAGGGAGACCACCTGTGAATCGATCACTTCTATCCGCGCCCCGCGGTCGGCCATGATCTGGGCCGCCTGCCGCGCGTTGTCACAGGTAGCGGACAGCTTGGAGGAGATGTGTATGGAGGCGATCTCGTTCGTCTCTTTCAGCAGCGGCTCGTACACCTCCAGAAAATCCCCTACTGAGGGCGCCGATGTCGTGGCCATCTCCTTCCCGCGCATCAGCTTGTCGTAGAACAGGTCGTGGCTGATATCGATCCCCTCACGGAACACCTCATCACCGAAGATCACGCTCAGAGGGACAACCGAGATGCCTAGATCGTGGGCGAATCTCGGGGGCAGGTCAGCGGTGCTGTCGGTGACGATGTGAATGGCCAAATGGCTCTCCTTAACGGGCAGTATATCAGTCGCCTAGGCCGGGCTGAAGCGGGGCTACTCCACAGAGACGATGTAGTTGTAGTGCGGCTGGCCCCCGAAGACGACCTCCACGTCGTACTGAGGGAAAGCCTCCCTGGTCCGCTCCCCCAGCGACTCCGCCTGCCCCTGTCGGGTGTCCGCCCCATAGTAGAGAGTGACCAGGCTGGCGCCCTCGGCCTCGATGCCCTCCAGGGCCCGCAGCACCCCCTCTTCCGCGGTCTCCGCCGCCAGCCTCAGCTCATCGTCGACGATGGCGATGATCTGCCCCTCACGCACCTTCACCCCGCCCACGCTGGTCGAGCGCACCGCCCGACAGACCTCCACTGCGTGAACACCCGACCGCGCCTCCTCCATCGCTCTTACGTTCGCCTCCAGGTCATGGTCCTGGTTCAGGGCCAGCAGGGCAGCGATCCCCTGCGGAATCGAGCGCGATTCCACCACGCGCAGCCGCTTCTCGGTCA
>CAYFYG010000168.1:0-5071 GCA_964347225.1 uncultured Dehalococcoidia bacterium
GAGGCCTTCCTGCGCCTGGCCCGGTTGTGGCGGATCGCCGAGGGGCCGAATGAGGTGCACCGGTGGGTCATCGCCAGGGCCCTGCTGAAGTTTGGGATGAACCTGCTCAGGCCAGTGAAATAGGGTTCCACCTGCCCCGAGGTGGAGTCCGCGAGCGATTACGGCAACGTCGCCACCGAGCGGCGCTTCGCCCACCGAGCAGTTTGACCGACGAGCCGCAAAGCGAACGATCGCTCAGGAGATCGCGCCGAAAGGCGATCCCGCAGGTAGATGGCGGAGGGGGTGGGATTCGAACCCACGGTACCGCAAAAGCGGTACAACGGTTTTCGAGACCGCCCCGTTCAACCACTCCGGCACCCCTCCAGCCTTAGTTTAGCAGAGGGTGGACGTGGTCTTCAGGCGCTAGCGATTAGGCTTGGGGACGGCGCGCTGGTAGCGGGCCCGCATCTCGCGCTCCGCCTCCTGGGCCGCCTTGCGGGCCTCCTCCCACGCCTCCTGCACCTGCTCCTGCAGCCCCCGCATGGCCCGCCGCACCCCTGCCAGGGTGTCATGATCCTCCCCCAGTTCGCCAGCGCCCGACGCCTCGTCGCTGAGCGGTTCCTCCTCTCGTCGCCGCTGGCCCTTCTCGGGTGCCAGCAGCAGCGCCGCCGCCAAACCGATGCCCAGGCCCAGGAGCAAGCCGATGATGAATCGCATCGATGACCTCCGTTACTCTTCGGAGCGGCGCCGGAAGCGGCTCACCACCGCCATGAACCGCCTCGCCCCGGCGATGATTCCATACGTGCGCACGACCGGCGTGACCGCATAGTCCGAGACGAAGGCCACGGTGCCGCGGACGTTCTCCGTCGTCTCCCTCACGTTCTCAAGGGTGGGCTGGACACCGTCGGTGACGACGCCCTTGACCTTGGAGACGGCGGTCTTGGCCCCCCAACCGATGACGACGGTGAAGATGATGGCGATGAGGAAGAGCACCGTCCCGGCAATGGTGAAGCTGATTATCGTGACGTCGCGCAAGTCCTGGAGGGTATCGATTCCCATGAGGCGCTACCTCCTGTGGAGCTCTCGGGGGCATCCCCGCCAAAGGCGGGACGCGGCCCATTATAGCACGAGCACGGCGAGTTAGAGAGTTAGAAGAGGGCTGGTGCAGCCAATCTCCAACATCCAGCCTCTAGCGTCTGAGAGGACCGGTGATCGTCCCGCCTCCGATCACCCGCTCGCCGTCGTAGAAGACAACCGCCTGTCCGGGGGTGACGGCCCGCTGTCGGTGATGGAAGTGCACCTCGGCAGTGTCGCCGCGAACCACGGCGGTGGCGGCTGCGGCGTGGCCTCCGTAGCGGATGCGGGCCTGCGTCTGAAACGGCTCCCGCGGCACTTCCCCGTACACGAACGATAGCTCTTCAGCGATGAGTCCGGGGACCAGCAGTTCCTCCTCTGAACCTACCACCACGACGTTCGCCCCGGGCTCCAAGCGTAGCACGTATAGGGGCTCGCCGCCGCCGCGGGCGGGCAAGCCTCGCCGCTGGCCCACCGTGTAGTTGACGATACCCCGGTGCCGGCCCAGGCGATTCCCCGCCATGTCCAGGATGTCCCCCGGCTGGCAGGCCGCCCTCTGGCTCACGAACGTGCGATAGTCGCTGGAAGGGATGAAGCAGATGTCTGCGGACTCTGGCTTGTCGGCGTTGGGCAGCCGCCAGCGACGGGCGATGGCACGGATCTCACCTTTAGTATGCTCGCCTATGGGGAACAGAGTACGGGAGAGCTCCCGCTGGCCCAGGGCGTACAGCACGTAGGACTGGTCCTTGGACCGGTCGCCGGCCCGCCACATTTCGTAACCGCGCCCGTTGCGGCGAAGGCGGGCGTAGTGGCCTGTGGCCAGGCGGTCGCCCCCCAGGGCCAGGGCGTGCTCCAGCAGGGGGCGGAACTTCACTTCGTTGTTGCAGGCCAGGCAGGGGTTGGGCGTGCGCCCCCGCGCGTACTCCTGCACGAAACGGTCCACTACGCCGGCGGCGAACTCCCGCTCGAAGTTGAGAACGTAATGGGGAATGCTCAGTTGGTCGCAGGCCGCACGCGCGTCGTCGGTGTCCTCCACCGAGCAGCAACGCCGGTGGTGGTGGACAGCGCCCGGGTCATCCACCGTCCACAGCCGCATGGTGACGCCCATCACCTCGTACCCCTGCTGCAGGAGGAGGGCGGCGGCCACTGAGGAGTCCACACCCCCAGACATGGCGACGACAACGCGAGAGTTAGACATACCGGATACATGCTATAATATTTCTCTCAGACACAGGAAGGCTCTGGCGAGGAGGACATCTGGAAGCAGGAGCGCTGGCCCGTAGGATCGTGGATCTCCTGGCGGAGAAGCAGGCGGAGGACGTCCTGCTGCTGGACATCGGCAAGGTAGCGTCCTTCGCCGATTATTTTGTCATCGCCAGCGGTCAGACGGTGCGCCAGCTAAAGGTGATGGTGGAGTCCGTGGATGGGGAGCTCTCGCCGGAGGGCGTCGAGCCCGTGGGCCGCGAGGGCGACGCCGCCTCCGGCTGGGTCCTGCTGGACTACGGCGACGTGGTCGTCCACCTGTTCGGACAAGAAGAGCGTGGCCACTACGACCTCGAAGGGTTGTGGTACGATGCGACGCCGGTGGTGCGGGTGCAGTAGCGGCAGCGCCACCTACCCCTGACCCTGCTGGTCTTCCTCCCCCTCGCCTTGCGCGCCAGCGTTCCGCCTTCTGCGAGCGAAGCGCCTCAACGCTTCCCCCATCGCGCGCAGCCGCGCATCGACGAGGCCGTTGACGCTCCCCTTCGGGTAGGTGCCGTCCGGCTGTCGCTCGCCGGCGGGCAGGCCCGTGAGCATCTCCATCGCCTGGTCAACGCTGTCCACGGTGTAGATATGGAAACGACCCTGCCGCACCGATTCCACCACGTCCTCCCGCAGCATCAGGTTGCGCCGGTTGCGTGAGGGGATGATCACCCCCTGCTCCCCGCTGAAGCCGATGGCCTTGCACACGTCGTGGAAGCCCTCGATCTTCTGGTTGAGCCCGCCCACGGGCTGTACCTCGCCCCTCTGGTTGACTGAACCGGTGATGGCAAGATCCTGACGCAGGGGGGCGTCGGCCAGGCTGGACAGCGTCGCACACAGCTCGGCGAGGGAAGCGCTGTCGCCTTCCACCGGCTCGTAGGCCTGCTCGAAGGAGATGCTGGCGGAGAGCGACAGCGGCTTTTCCTGGGCGTACCGCCACCCCAGGTAACCGCTGAGGATCATCACCCCCTTGTCGTGGATGCGACCGCTCAGCTGCGACTCCCGGTCGATGCTCGTCACGCCTTTCTGCCCCATGAACGTTCGCGCCGTGATCCTGGATGGTCGACCGAAGCTGAACTCCCCGAAGTCCAGGACCGAGAGCCCGTTCACCTGCCCTCCTACGGACCCCGTCACGTCCACCATGATCACCCCGCGGGCGATCATGTCGCGGATGCGCTCCTCCACCAGGTTCAGACGGTAGACCCTCTCGCCGATGGCCCGCTGCACGTGCTCGCCCTTGACGATGGCACTGCCGGTCTGCCCCGCCCAGTAGTCCGCCTCCACGAGCAGATCCCTCATCTGTCCAAAGCGGGCCGAGAGCTTCTCCTGGTCCGCCACCATGCGGCTGCTCTGCTCGATTACCTTGGCCACAGCCGTCCGGTCGAAGTGCCGCAACGCCTCCCGCTGGCAGCAGGCGCAGACGAACCCGGCGTAGGCCACGCTGTTCTCCGGCGTCCTGGCGATCTGGACGTCGAAGTCCGCCTTGACCTTGAACATCTCCCAGAACTCCTCGTCGTACGCTGACAGGAGGAAGTAGGCCATCGGGTCCCCGGTCACGACCAGCTTGACATCTATGGGGATCGGCTCCGGCCGTAGGGCCTGCGGTGTCAGGAAGCCATACTGCTCCAAGGGGTCCTCCAGACGCACCTCCTTGGTGCGGATGACCCGCTTGAGGCCGTCCCAGGAGCCGGGCTTGCTGAGGACGTCCACCAGGTTGAGGATGATGTAGCCGCCGTTGGCCGTCTGCACCGCGCCCGGCTTCAGCATCGTGTGATCGCTCACATAGCCACCCAGCTGGGCCCGTCGTTCGATCTTGCCGAACAGGTTGGTCCAGATGGGGTTCGCCTCCACCACGATGGGCGGCCCCCCGGCCTGCGAGTTGTCCACGAAGACGTTGCATCGGAAGGCCCGGAACGGATCCGGCTGGGGACCGGCGGCGGCCAGGGCAAGCGCCACGTTGGGCTGCTCGTCGCGGTCCCGGAACATGTCGACGTTGGCCAGCGTGAACTCCCGCAACTGCTCCAGGAATCGAACGAGCCCCGGGTGGGCCTCGTTCTGTGAGATGACGGAGTCGAACAGTCCGGTCACCGCCGTCTCCCCCACCTGGCGGTCGAGCTTGCGCAGCCGTTGAGACGCCTCGCGCTCCACGGCCCGAAGGCGTTCGGCGACCTCTGCGACGCCCTCAGTGGCCCGCTGTTGGCGAGTCTCGATCTCTTTGCGCTTTGCGGGCTCCAAGGCGGCGAACTGCTCCGCATTCATGGGCTTGCCGTCGACCAAGGGCACCAGGGCCATCCCCACCGGTGAGAATCGCAGGACGAACCCCGCCTCTTCCGCCTGCTTCTGGGCCTTCTCCATGATCCGCTGCGCCTCCTGCTGACCCCCTTCCAGGATCTCCCGCTTCTGCCGCTCGTACTCCTCGCTGGCGAAGGCGCGGCCGACGCTAGCCCTCACCGCGGATAGCAGCTCTTCCAGTTGGTCGCGCAACTTCCTGCCCACCCCGGGCGGCAGGCGGAGGGCGTTGGGCCGGTCAGGCTCATCGAAGTTGTAGACGTAGCACCAATCATCGGGCAGGGAAAGCGCACCCGCCTCTCGCCGCCTTTCCACTGTCCGCTGGATGTACTCCAGGATGGCTGTTGCCTTGCCGGTACCCGCTAGACCGGTGACGAAGATGTTGTAGCCCGGCTTCTCCAGCTCCAATCCGAACTGGAGCGAACGAACGGCCCGGTCCTGCCCCACGAATTCTGACAAGGGCACCAGTTCATCGGTGCAGTCGAAG
>CAYFYG010000169.1:0-1753 GCA_964347225.1 uncultured Dehalococcoidia bacterium
CTGTTCCGGCGGAGGGTGTCGCTGGAGGAGGTGCTGGAGCGCTTCTCTCTGACGGACAAACGGCGATCTCTGGTGCGGGCTCTGTCTGGGGGGCAGAGGCAACGGCTGTCGGTGGCCACAGCGCTGGTGAACGACCCCGAGGCGGTGTTTCTGGACGAGCCTACGACCGGGTTGGACCCACAGGCCCGGCACAGCTTCTGGGACCTGATCAACGATATGCGCCGGCAGGGGAAGACGGTGATCGTCACCACGCACTACATGGAGGAAGCGGAGGCGTTGTGCGACCGAGTGGCGATCATGGATCAGGGCCGGATCATTGCCCTTGACACGCCGCGGCAGTTGGTTCGGGATCTAGCATTCGACAACACGGTGGAGTGCAGCTTCGAGGGGTCGATAGGTCGGGAGCGGCTGCTGGCCCTGCCCAGCGTGCGGGACGTGCGCAGCGAGGACGGGGCGCATTTCCTGTTCACCAACGATGTCTCGGCCACGCTCGTGAGTCTCATGGGCCTTAGCGATGACAGCGGTAAGCAGGTGCAGGGCCTCCAGGTGCGCACCGCCACATTAGAGGACGTGTTTATATCCCTCACGGGGCGGAGGCTAAGGGACTAGCGATGAGCGTCAGGGCCTTTGTCCAGCTCGTGGTGGCGCAGGCGACCATAGTGCGGCGCAGCACGGGGTTCTGGCTGGGCAGCATCCTCATGGCCGTGATCTCGATGGCGGTCTTCGGCTGGCTCTTCAACCTGGATGCGCAACCCTTCGACCTCGCGGTCGTGGATGAGGACCGCGTGGAGGCCTCGCAGGCGCTGCTGCGAGCCTTCGATGACATCGAGAACGTGGAGCTGCGTGAGGGTTCGCGGGAGGAGGAGTTGGCCGCCCTGGAGGATGGCGAACGGGGAGCGGTGATCATCGTACCCCAGGGGTTCGGGGAGAGAGTTCGTGAAGGTGACGCCTCGCTGCTCGTTTACTACGATAGCTCCGACCCGATACGTATCGGATACGTAACCAGCACTGTGGATGCGGTGGTGGACGACTACAGCGCTCGGGTTGTGGGACAGACGAACGCGGTGCAAGTAGAGCAGCAGGCGGTGGCCGCGGACAGTGTGAACTACATGGACTTCCTAACCCCTGGGATGGTGGGGATGGCGATAATGTACGTCAACCTGGGGGTGGGCTTCATTATGGTCAGCTGGCGGGAACTGGGGATCCTGCGTCGACTAGGAGTGACGCCGCTCGCGCCGGGAAGCCTCATTGCCAGCCAGGCCGTCTCCTTCGCCCTCGTCTCGGTGACGCAGGTGGTCATCATCCTGGGCATGGGTCGCCTGGTCTTTGGTGTGGAGATCAGTGGGAGCTACCTGTGGCTGGCGCTGACGGTCCTCCTGGGCGTGGCGGCGATGCTGTCCATCGGCTACGTAATCGCCAGCCTCATCAAGTCAGTCACTTCGGTCAGTGCCGTGATGAATCTGGTGGCCTTTCCGATGATCTTCCTGGGGCGCTCCTACTTTCCCCTGGATCCGCCCCCGGCTCTGGCGCCGCTAATCAATGCCATCCCCCTGACCCACCTCAACGACGCGCTGCGCGAGGTGGTGAATCACAGCGGCGACCTTGGCGACATGTGGTTGAGCTGGGCGGCGCTCGCAGCCTGGATTGTCGGCGGGTTCGTCGTCTCCGTGCGGCTGTTTCGCTGGCAGTAATCTCCGCCTTGACCGGTGGTTGGGGCGATGCTATCGTCCTAAATAGGATAGAGAATGGGCAT
>CAYFYG010000170.1:0-1644 GCA_964347225.1 uncultured Dehalococcoidia bacterium
GCTCCACAGACGACGGCGTCGTCCTATGCCATGGTCCTGAGTGAGCCCTCCAATCCTCTGCGCACGCCGCCTTGCGGCTAGCGCGTGACAATAAGCGTCTCGGCCCACGCCGGCGCTGCCGTCCCCGTGCGCTGGAAGTAGACCGCCATCCCCACCAGTGCCATGATCAGCGCGACCAAAAGGCCCATGCCGCCGAACATGACAGTCGGCGACAACACGTCCAGCAGCTTGCTGGTCTCGTCCGTCAGCACGTCGGCCAGCTCGAGCGCCGCAGCTATTGCCCCGAACGTTACTGCGATGACAAGGAGCAGCCGGACCGCTGGCCCCCGCACGTAGGCTGTCCCTAGCGCCCCGATCTGAGCGCCAATGGCGGCGCCGAAGATCATGATGAAAGCGGCGAAGATCACCACGTTCTCGCTCATCCCGTGCCGCACCGCCGCGTAGCCCGACGATATGATAATCGAGAAGAGGTCCGTCCCCACCGCAATTAGGGAAGGCATCCCTAGCAGGTAGATCATCGCTGGCACCCGTATGAACCCCCCGCCGACCCCGAAGAACCCCGACAGGAAACCTGTCGCCGCCCCGATGATCGACACCGTCCAGAAGGAAACGGTAATCCTGGACGTCGGGAGGTAGATCATCGGCCATAAGGTAATGCTCTGGAGTCGCTTCGCGATGCCGCTGGTCGACTCGTCGCGCGGTATCGTCCTGCCGGCCGCTTTCATCTCCGCCATTCGCCGCCTCGCCGCCATCGTCTCTCGAAAGGTCAGGAAGCCAATACTCGTCATGAGGCACAACGAGGCAGTCAGCACGGCCGTGTCCGCTGTCTTCTCCCCCTGGTCCTTCAGGAAGTTGATGAAACGGACGCCTCCCTCCGCCCCCGCGATCGTCCCCACGGCCATGAGCACGCCAAGCTTGAGGTCGAGATTGCCCAGCTGCCCGTGCCGCAGCGTGGCTATGATGGACTTCCCTGCAATGTGTGTCGTATCCGTGCCCACGGCGAAGTTCGATGGAAAGCCCATCACAATCATGGCCGGCGTCACCATGAAGCCACCCCCCACCCCGATAAACCCACCGACGATGCCGATCGTGAAGCCGATGAACAGCAGAAGAGGCAGTAATACGTCTGCGTCGATCTCGTGGAAGAAGATCATGATGCCTGGTCACTGGCCTCTCCGGCTCCAGGCTCTTCACTCTCTTCGAAGTGTTCTATCTTCTTCACCTCATATCCGAAGAAGTCTGTCAGCCTCTCCATGAAGAGACCCAGGAGTGTCCCCGTCGCCATCATCAGGCCCACATAATAGGCACAGGCCTTCGTGGTGTCCCACGCGCTGTCACCGATGGCATCGAAGAGCTCCGCGTGCTCGCCGCTGTCGTGCCAGGAGATCGTGTGCCACGACAGCAGCCCTATCAGGACCGCCAAGATGAGCCCCTGCCAGACCGCCTTGAAGCGCTTTCCGTCCATTACCGTCTGCCTCGAAGAAGCCCTCTCGATTTCGCAAACGCCAGTGCCGCTGTGCGGTAGAACACGTGGGCGAACTTGCCATGAGGCGCGTACGCAAACGCTACAAACACGAATATCAGGTGAACGAGGTACAAAGAGTACGCCACGTCGGCAGCGTCGGCGTACCGCGCCACCTCCAG
>CAYFYG010000171.1:0-3659 GCA_964347225.1 uncultured Dehalococcoidia bacterium
GGGTGGGCCAGGGTTGGCAGACCGTTAACCGCCGTGATCATCTCCACTACCTCGGTGGGTGCGAGTCGGTCCCGCTCCACATAGGCGGGGCCGTTACGGCCTATGTAGAGGTTGAACGCTTCGTCAAAGGTGGCGACGTGGCCGGCTTCCACCAGGGCGCGGGCGATGTGGGGGCGGCCGATGGCACCTTCGCTGGCGAGGCTCTGGACGCGCTCCCAGGAGATGGGCTTGCCTAGCGCTGCCAGTTTGTCCACCATCTTGCGGGCACGCCCCCGCCGCGATTGGCGCATGTGCTGGAGGCGGCGCTCGAATTGCTGATCCTGCCAGTCGATGAAATGGCCAACCACGTGCACCTCACTGCCGGGCACGTCAGTGCTTATCTCTACGCCGGGTATGAGGGTGAGGTCCGGGTAGCGGCTGGAGGCGGTGAGTGCCTCCGGCAGGCCTTCGACGGTGTCGTGGTCGGTCAGGGCCATGATGCGGACGCCGCGGCGGTAGGCGAGATCGATGAGATCTGTGGGGGAGAGGACGCCGTCGGAAAAGGTGCTGTGGGTATGCAGATCGGCGCGGCTGGTTGTCATGCGATCTCGCTGTCGATGCGCTGGATGCCGCTGGCGCGACCGCTCTCGTCATCGATTTGGACGAGGACCGAGTTGAAGACGACGGGACCCCGCTCCACGGTGTTGAAGCGGGTGGGCAACTGGCTGAGGAAGCCGTCGATGACCGGTCCAGCCTCCATCCCCAGGATGGAGTCGCGAGGGCCGACCATGCCCACGTCAGTGATGAAGGCGGTGCCTCCGGGCAGGAGGCGGGCATCGGCAGTGGGGATATGAGTGTGGCTGCCGATGACGGCGCTGACGCGGCCGTCCAGGTACCAGGCCAGGGCTGCCTTCTCGCTAGTGGCCTCGGCGTGCACGTCCACGATAATCAGGCGGAGGTCCCCCAGGTCCGTGAGGGCCTGGTTAGCGGCTTGGAAGGGACAGTCCAGGGCAGCGGGCATGAAGGTGCGGCCAATGAGGTTGATGACGGCCACGCTGTCGCGGGTGAGGATGCCGCGGCCGGGGACACCCTGGGGGTAGTTGAGTGGGCGGAGGATGGGGGCTTCGCTGTCCAGGAGGGGGTAGACCTCTCGGTACTTCCAGATGTGGTTGCCGGAGGTAATGACCTCCACGCCGGCCTCGAAGAGTTCCTCAGCGGTGTTGGGGGTAAGGCCTTTGCCGCCGGCGGCGTTCTCGCCGTTGGCGACGACCAGGTTCACGTCATGGCTTTGCTTGATCTGGGGGAGCAGGCAGGCCACGGCCTTGCGCCCCGCTTTGCCTACGATGTCTCCGACTATCAGTATGTTCAACGCAGGTGCCACCTTCTAGGGGTCGGATGAGTTCCGGCGGCCGCTACTTGGCGTATTCCACCGACCGTCTTTCGCGGATGACGGTGACCTTAATCTGGCCCGGGTAGTCCAGGCTTTCTTCGATCTTCTTGCTGATCTCCTTGGCCATGCGGTTGGCGCCTAGGTCGTCGATCTCCTCAGGCTTGACGATGATGCGGATCTCGCGACCGGCCTGAATGGCGAAGGACTTTTCGACGCCGGGGAAGGAGTTGGCGACGGCCTCCAGAGCTTCCAACCGCTTGAGGTACTGCTCGAGGGACTCGCGGCGGGCGCCGGGGCGGCTGCCGCTGACGGCATCGGCGACGATTGTGATGATGGCCTCCACCGTGGAGGGCTCGACCTCCTCGTGGTGGGCCTCGATGCAGTGGACAACCGCGGCGTGGACGTTGTGGCGGCGGCCGAGTTCGGCACCGATCATGGCATGCGTACCTTCGCTGTCACGGTCGATGGCCTTGCCCAGGTCGTGGAGGAGGCCGCCGCGGCGGGCTACCTCTACGTTGGCGCCCAGCTCGTGGGCGATCATGGCGGCCAGGTTGGCCGTCTCCACGGCGTGGCTGAGCTGGTTCTGGCCGTAGCTGAAGCGGTACTTCAGGCGCCCCAGGGTGCGGATGATCTCCGGGTGCAGCCCTGGACAGCCGGCCTCCAGGGCTGCCTCTTCGCCGGCCTCCTTGACGGCAGCGTCCACCTCCTTGCGGGCCTTCTCCGCCATCTCTTCGATGCGGGCGGGGTGTATGCGACCGTCGCTGAGGAGCTTGGTGAGGGCGACGCGGGCGACCTCTCGCCGCACGGGGTCGAAGCCGGAGAGAGTGACGGCGTCGGGGGTATCGTCGATGATGACATCGACGCCGGTGACGTGCTCCAGGGCGCGGATGTTGCGGCCCTCGCGGCCGATGATACGGCCCTTCATGTCCTCGGAGGGCAAGGGCACGACGGAGGTGGTCGTCTCTGAGATGATGTCGCCGGTGAGCCGCTGCATGGCGACGGCGATGACCTTGCGGGCACGCTGGTCGGCCTCCTCCTTCACCTCCTGCTCAATCTCGCGCAGGCGTCGATTGGCCTCGTCACGGATGTCGCGCTCCATCTGCGCGAGGAGGAGTTCCCTGGCTTCGTTGGCGGTGAGGCTGGAGACGCGCTCCAACTCTTGCTTGCGCTGCTCTTCCAGCTCCTGCAGGTCGGCCCTGGTCTGCTCTAGCCGTGTCTCCCTGTTCTGGAGGTTGCGCTGGCGCTGCTCCAGGGAGTCGAGCTTGCGGTCGAGGCCTTCTTCTTTCTGTATAAGGCGCCGTTCCAGGCGCTGAACCTCACGGCGCCTCTCTTTTAGCTCGGCCTCCGTCTGCTGTCGTAGGCGGAGGGATTCCTCCTTGGCTTCGAGGAGTATCTCTTTCTGTCGCCGGTCGGCCTCGTTGAGAATGCGGGCAGCACTACGCTGAGAAGCGACGATACGCCGATGAGTGATACGTTGTTGAAGAATTGCACCAACAAGTACTCCCGCAAAGCCCCCAAGGCCGACGCCGATGGCGATAAGCGCGCCTTCCGGCATCGTTGCCTCACTTCCTGTATATTGGTTTTCGGGACGACTAGCTGAATTTAGTTGGAGCGGTCAAGCCGACCGCTCAGCTTCATCATACGGCCAGCGAAATTGGGGTGTCAAGGAAAAGGGAGAATCAGCTAATGCGTCTGAGCGCTTGGCGCGCAGGGCCTTCGAACCGCGCAGGCGTGCCGCGGGGGCAGGGGCGGCGCTATCGGCCGGTCAGGGGGAGGGCAAGATGAGACCCAATCCGTAGCCGGCCGCGGCCACCGCGGTGCCTATGGCCATGATCTCCAGACCGGACAGGGCGGGATTGCGGCGGGTGAAGCGGGCCTTGACAAGGCCCATGGCGAAGAGGGCGGAGACGGCTATGGCCACGGAGGTGAGGACGGCGGTCAGGCCTTCCAGGATGAAATAAGGGATGAGAGGGAGCATGCCTCCGACGATGTAGGAGGTCCCCATGGCCGCGGCGTCCTTGGCGGGGCTCACCTCTACGTCCGGGGACAGGCCCAGCTCCTTTTGGGCCAGGGTGCGCAGCATCAGGTCTCGGTCCTGGGCCACCCGCTCGGCCATCTCTACGGCCTCATCGTAGCCAAAGCCCTCGCGGCGGTATATCTCGATGAGTTCGGCCAGTTCCTCTTCCGGCTTGAACTCGATCTCGCGCGCCTCCCGGGTCAGCTCCGCTTCTTGGACCTCGCGCTCGGCGCGAGCGCCCAGGAAGACGCCGGAGGACATCGACATCATGCC
>CAYFYG010000172.1:0-1538 GCA_964347225.1 uncultured Dehalococcoidia bacterium
GCCGCGGCCGCCCTCCGCGGCGTCTTCACCTTCCTCCAGACCTACCTGGGCGAGTGGATCTCCCAGCGCGTCGCCTACGATGTGCGCAACCGCATCTACGACCGCCTCCAGCGCCTCTCTTACGCCTATCACGACCGCCAGCAAACCGGCCAGCTCATGTCCCGCGCCACCCAGGACGTCGAGGCCGTTCGCTGGTTCGTCCACATGGGTGTCCTGCGAGCCGGATACATCCTGCTCCTCCTTTCCGCCATCCTCGTCCTGATGGCGGTCACCAACTGGAAGCTCACCCTTGTCGCCTGGGCCTTTCTCCCCCTCATCGCTTGGCGCTCAACGGTCATGGCCCTCAGCTTGCGCCCCCTCTGGATGACGATACAGGAGGGCCTCGCCCGCCTTACCACCGTCCTTCAGGAAGCGTTGACCGGTGCCCGCGTGGTCAAGGCCTTCGCGCGGGAGCGCTACGAAGGCGAGAAGTTCCGCCGCGAGGCCCAGGCCCTGTTCGCCAACTCCTACCGCTCCGGCCGCATCCAGGCGCTCAATTCGCCCATGATGACCGGCTTGTGGCTGGCGGCTATCAGCGCCACCCTCTGGTTCGGCGGCCGCGAAGTGATCAACGGCAACCTCAACATCGGCGAGCTCGCCTCCTTCCTCCTCTACCTAACGATCCTCAACATGCCAGTGCGCATGCTGGGCTGGATCGTCATGATAACCTCCCGCGCCCAGGTGTCCGGCCAGCGCATCTTCGAGATCCTCGATGCCGAGTCGGCGGTCAAGGAGAAGCCCAACGCCGTCGAACTGAGCAACGTCCGCGGCCACGTCCGCTTCCACGACGTCTCCTTCAGCTATGACTCCATCAGCCCCGTCCTCAGCCACGTGAACCTGGAGGCGAAGCCCGGCCAGGTCATCGCCCTCATGGGGCCCACCGGCTCCGGCAAGACCACCGTCGTCAACCTGATGCCCCGCTTTTATGACGTCACCGCCGGGGGCATCACCATCGACGACATCGACATCCGCGACGCCACCCTCACCTCCCTGCGCCAGGCCATCGGCACCGTCCAGCAGGACGTGTTCCTGTTCTCGGCCAGCATTCGCGACAACATCGCCTACGGTGCCGTCGCCGCCACCACGGAGCAGATCGAAGCCGCCGCCAGGGCCGCCCATATCCACGACTTCATCACCGCCCTCCCCGACGGCTACGACACCTGGGTCGGCGAGCGCGGGATCACCCTCTCCGGCGGCCAGAAGCAGCGCATCGCCATCGCCCGCACGCTCCTCAGGGACCCCCGCATCCTTATCCTCGACGACTCCACTTCCAGCGTGGACACCGAGACGGAGTACCTTATCCAGCAGACCCTGGCCGAACTCATGAAGGGCCGTACCACCTTCGTCATCGCCCAGCGCCTGCGCACCGTCAAGATGGCTGACCAGATCCTCGTCCTCCGCGACGGCGAGATCATGGAGCGGGGTAGCCACCAGCAACTCCTGCGCAGAGGCGACCTCTACCGCCAGATATACGACCTGGAGCTGCGCGACCAGGAGGA
>CAYFYG010000173.1:0-10030 GCA_964347225.1 uncultured Dehalococcoidia bacterium
CCTCCTCTTGGGCCAGGACACCACCCCACAAGACATGGGCTATGTGGGTGTTCTCCCGCGTGCTTGCCCGATCACCGCTGGACCTCCCCATGTCGAAAGGCTTGGGGACGTTGCGTGGCACGGCCATCGCCACCCTTCGCCACCGGTTCAGTCTGGGCGGATCTGGGACCTTATTCTCTCAAGTAGCTGCTGAGCCTGCTCTTCAGGGGTGCCTGAGAGGAACTCTCGGCGGCGCTCCGACGAAGGCGCTGTGGCCACCCCAGAGACTACGGTGGGTGAGCCTTGGAGCCCTATGTAATCCTCATCCAGGCCTACGTCCTGTGCGCTCCAGGTCGTCACCGGTCCCTCGGCCTCAGCCCAGGCCTTGCGGTCGAAGTCCATGAAGCGAGGCTCGTTCGCGCCCACCTTCAGCGAGACGACGGCAGGCAAGGGAACCTGCACAACCTCGTATCCGCCGGCCAGCTCTCGCTTGGCTTTCACGCCCTGGCCGTCCGGCAGCACTTCCAGATCTTCGGCGTAGGTGATCTGAGAGGCCTCCAGCCACTCGGCGATCCCTGGCGGCACCTGGGCGGTGGCGCCGTCGGACGACTCCTCCCCGCAGATGATCAAGTCGTACTCACCTATCTTGCGGATACCCTCGGCCAGAGTGTAGGAGGTGGCCAGGGTATCAGCGCCGGCGAAGCCGCGATCGCTGAGGAGGTAGGCGCAGTCGGCGCCCATGGCCAGTCCCAGACGCAGGTAGCTGTCGAACAGAGGCGGACCCATGGACAGCAGGCTTACCGTGCCGCCGTGCTTCTCCTTCAGCTCCAGGGCGAGTTCCAAGCAGTTCATGTCCGGCGGATTGATCTCCGAGCGGACGTTCGCCCGCTCGATGGTCATAGTCTCCTGGTTGACCTTCACCTCTTCCGGCTTGGGGACGACCTTAAAGCAAACGATGATATTTAGGGGCCGCATAGGGTTATCTTCCTCCGTTGCCTCCCTGCGCCGTCTTGATCGCGTCGATCAGGGGAGGTAAGACTCGGAACATGTCATCGACCACGCAGTAGTCGGCCTGCTCGAAAATGGGCGCCTCTTCGTCCGAATTGATGGCGACAATGGTCTCCGCCTTCTCGATGCCCACCGTGAACTGGAACGCGCCGCTGATCCCGCAGATGATCGCCAGCTTGGGACGAGTGACGTAGCCGGTCTGGCCGATCATGCAGTCGCGCGACACCCAGCCCTCGTCTACCGGCACCCGCGACCACCCCACCTCGCCACCCAGGAGGCCAGCCAGTTCCCGAACCTGGCTGAAGTCGCCGCGGCAGCCGCGGCCAGCGGCCACTATGACGTCCGCCCTGGTGATGTCGACGCCCTCACCGAGGACATGCTCTAGGACTTGTACCCTGACGTCATTCTTGCGGAGCTCCACCGGCACTGATGTCGTCTTACCCTTTCGGGAGGCCTTCGGCGTAGGGGCACTGAAGACGCCCGGTCGCACGGTGAACATCTGTGGCCGATGATTGGGGCACTTGATGTAGGCCAGGATGCCCCCGCCGAAACCGGTGACCTCGCCCGACAGCAGGCCATCCTGCCCCAGCGCCAGGTCCGTGCAGTCGGCGGTAAGGCCGGTGCGGACGCGCACGGCTATGCGACCCGCCAGGTCACGGCCGTTGGGGGTAGCTCCCAGCAGCAGGATGTCCGGCTTCCGCTCGACGATAATCTGAGTGGCCACCTTTGTGTAGCCGTCGGTGGTGTACTGACGCAGGAGGCGGTGTTCGGCGACCAGCACCTCGTTCGCGCCACCTGCGATGGCCTCTTTGGCCAGGCCGTCCACCCTGTCCCCCAGAAGCAGACCAGTGACCTTGAGCTTGGCGGGACTGGCAAGTTCGCGTGCCTTCCCCAGCAACTCCAGAGACACGCTTTCAAGCTTCCCCCGGTCCTGCTCCAGGTAGACCCAGATGCCGCGGGCTTCCTTGGGATCGTACAGTGACTTGGCCATGGCTTATGCTCTCCCGGAGGCCGTTGCCTCTGCTGGCGCACCCTGAGCCTGAAGGGCCATCTCCGCCACCTCCGCCAGGTCCAGCACCCGTAGGCCGCTGTCTGGCACCGCGCTTAGGCTGTCCTCCAGGCAGGAGATGCAGTGTGGGCAGGAAGTAACCACTACTTCCGCACCCGTCTTTGCGGCCTCCTGCATCCTCAGGTCGGAGAAGCGCTCCCCGGCTGCCGTCTCCATCCACATGCGACCGCCCCCGCCGCCGCAGCACAGCGTGTCCTGGCCGCGCCGCTCCATCTCCACCAGCTCGATGCCGGGAATGCTCTGAAGGATCTCGCGAGGCTCGTTGTATACGTCGTTGCGCCGGCTCAGGTAGCAGGGATCGTGATACGTCACCTTCATCGGCAGTTCGTTCTCAAACTTCAGCCGCTCGCCCTGGATCAACTCCTGGAGGTACTGCGTGTAGTGCAGAGGGCGGAAGTCGCCGCTGCGGTTGGGGTAGCGGTTGGCGAACATGTCGTAGCAGTGGGGTGAAACGGTGACCATCGTCTTCACCTCTGCCTCTTCGAAGAGGTGGGCATTAGTGTCGATGATCTCCGCCAGGTACTCCTCGTGTCCCACGGCGCGAACGGCGTCGCCGCAAGTGGGCTCCCGCTCCCCCAGAGTGCCGAAAGTTACCCCTGCCGCCTCCAGCAGCGACACTAGGGCGCGCGCCACCTTCTGGATACGCCTGTCGTAGGCCGCGTCGTCACCCAGGTAGAAAAGGATCTCATCCGTCGGTGAGAATTCCTTGACGCTGATGCCTTTCGTCCACAGGGGGCGCTCCGAGGGAGGCCGGCCCAGGGTGTTGCCGTCGAAGTAGACGTCCCAGAGCAAGGTTGGCAGCCCATGGGGCACCTCCCGCTCTTTCCAGGCAAGGCGCCGCAGACCGGTGATGACCTTGGTGATGTTCACCTCGTGCGGGCAGCGGCTTTCGCACCACTGGCAGGTAGTGCACAGCCAGATGTCCTCGCTCCAGCTGGGCAGGCCCAACTGGGCCTTGCGGATCATCTTGCGGAAGCTGACCGTTTCGCGCTTGACCAGGCCCCAGGGACAGATGGCCGTGCACACGCCGCACTGGAAGCACGGCGCTGCCGCTCCCCCCGTGGCGCTCTCGACTCGTTCCCAGGACCCGTCTTCTAGAAGTACGCTATTAGCTCGCCGGCTCACCGCTGGCCACTCCTTCGGCTAGTTTGCGCGCATGCTTCTGGACCACTTCGTGCATCTCGCGCATCTTGGTGGCCCACTCCTTGCCTTCGGATGCCGAGTTCCAGTGAAGCTGCAGTCGCTCAGGCTCGATACCCTGGCGGCTGAACTTGCGCTGCCAGAGCTTGAATCGCTTGAGGGTATGCTCGTTCGCGTAGTTGTAGTGACAGTCGGAGCCCTTTTCGCTCAGGTGACAGCCAGTAACCAGGACCACCCCTGCCCCCTTCTCGAATGCGCGAGCGATGAACTCCTCCTCCAGCCGCGCTGAGCACATGGTGCGGATCAGGCGGGCCGAAGGCGGATACTGGAGCTTCTCGACACCGGCCTGGTCTGCGCCGGGATACGAGCACCAGTTGCAGACGAAGGCGAGCACCTTCTCCTGGGGCCTCTCGGCCAGGGCGGCGTCGATTTGAGCGAGAATCTGCTCCTTGGTGAAGTAGGGCATGACGACGGCATCGTAGTTGCACACGGCAGCGCAGTTCCCGCACCCCATGCAGGCCGCCTCGTGGAAAGCCATCTTGCCTTCCTTCACCTTGCCAATGAGTTCGATGGCACCGAAGGGACAGGCCGGCGCGCAGATGCCGCAGACGACGCACTCGTCCTCCAGCAGGTGCGCCGTAATCGGTTCCTTCTCAATAGTGTCACGAGACAGGATCATCCCCGCCTTGGACGCTGCGGCCAGACCCTGAGCGATGCTCTCCCGCACGTCCTTGGGGTACTGGACGGTCCCGGCCAAGTAGATCCCGGGCGAGGGCGCCTCGGCGGGACCCAGTTTGGGGTGGCGCTCCAGCAGGAATCCATCCTCACTGCGGGACGCCCTCAGCTGCATGGAGACGTTCTCCTCCACGGGCTGAAGGCCCACGGTCAACACCAGCAGCTCGGTGGGGATACTCATATCAACGCCCAGGAGCTCATCCTTGAGCTCCACGGAACCGTTCGGGTAGGTGATGACCTTGTCCGGCGTGCTGTCTGGGTCGTAGCGGAAGAACTGCACGCCCTCCCTTAGGGCCTGCTCATACATCTCCTCCGCCTCGCGGCTGAACGTACGGATATCGCGGTAGAGGATGCGCACCTTCTTGCCGGCTCGCCGCAACTTCAGCGCCTGCCCAATCATAGAGGTACAGCCGTAGCGGCAGCAGCCTGTGCTGTCGAGGCGAGAGCCCACGCAACCGACGAAGGTGATGCGCTCGGCAGCCACATCAGGCATCATGCCTTCCAGCTCCAGGTTAGTGACAACGCGGGGATCCTTACCGTAGTTGAATTCGGTTGGCTGATAGGGCCGTGCGCCCATGGCGAGGATGACAACCCCTGCCTTCAACTCCTCGCCATTGGTCAGGCGGGCGTCGAAGCTGCCCACGAATCCGGTGATGACCTCCACCTCCGTGCCGAGGTGTACGTTGACGCCGGCCTCTTTGACCTCCTTCTTCTTCTCCCTTAGCAGATCAACCGCGTCCGGTCCCGCAGGCGAAAGTCGGCCCAGCCTTCGCAAGATGCCACCCAGCTCCTTCTCCTTCTCCACAAGGTGGGTGGCGTAACCCTGTCGGGAGAGATTGGCGGCAGCGGTCATGCCAGCGACGCCCCCGCCGATCACCAGCGCCCTCTGAACCACCGGGGCCTCATGAATCTCCAGCGGCTGCAGCAGGCGAGCCCTATCCACTCCCATCCTGATCATGTCTAGAGCCTTGACGTGTGCTTCCTCTGGATAGTCCTTGTGCACCCACGTGTTCTGGTTCCTGAGGTTGACCATCTCCAGGAGGTAGGGGTTGAGGCCGCCCAGGCGGCACGCGCGGCGGAAGGTCCCTTCGTGAGTCTTGGGGGAGCAAGCCGCTATCACCGCCCGCGTAATGTTCTTCTCACGCATGGCATTGGCGATCTCCACCACCTGATTGCCAGCGCAGCTAAACATCTGAGTCTGGGCATGGACGACATCCGGCAGCGTAAGAGCGTACTCCTTTACCTTCTCCACATCGAGAACACCGGCGATGTTTGAGCCGCAGTGGCAGATGAACACGCCCACGCGCGGCTCGTCCACGTTCTCGATGGGCTCGCCCATCTCCAACTCCGGCCAATCCCTCTGCTCGATCTCGGTGAGGGCGGAGGCAGCCGCCCCACTCCCTTCGGCGACGCTATCCGGGATATCCTTGGGGCCCGTGGCGCAGCCAGCCGCCAAGATGCCCGGCCGACTGGTAGTGATCACTCCACCTTGGCTCTCTTCCGTCTTTAGGAAGCCGTCCTCATCCACCTCGATCCCCAGCGCCTCTGCCAGCTCGTCGAGTCCCTCGGGTGGCCGTACCGCTGTGGCCAGAACCACCATGTCGGCCTTTGCCTTCTTCAGCTTGCCGCTGTCGGTGTCCTCGTAGCGCACCACTAGGCCCTTGCCGTTGGGACTGATCTCCGCCGGGTGGCCGCGAATGAACTTCGCGCCCTCCTGGCGCGTCCGATCGAAGAACCCGTCGAAGCCCTTGCCGTAGGCTCGCACGTCCATGTACAGGACTCTCACGTCCTCGATGCCGTGATTGATCGCTTGGTACGTCTCCTTAATGGAATACATGCAGCAGAAGCGTGAACAGTGCCGGTAGAAGCGGCGGTCGCGGGAACCTACGCAGAGCACGAAGAAGATGTTCTTGGGGTGCTTGCCTGTGGTGGGCTTGACGATCTCGCCGCCCGTGGGGCCCATCGGTGCCAGCATCCGCTCGAACTCCATCGATGTGAGGACGTCGGGGTGCTTGCCGTAACCGTACTGGCCGAGGAGGGTCGGGTCGATCAGGTCGTAGCCGACAGCGACGATGATGGTGGACACCTCTCTGGTCAGCAACTGCTCGCGGGGCATCAAGAAGTCTATGCACCTGGGGCCGCAAGCCTGAGTGCAGCGGTCGCATGGGAAGTAGTTGGGTGGTTCATTCAGGCAGAGATCCAGATCTATCAAGTAAGGCCCGGGAACAGCCTGAGCCAGGGGGGTGTAGATGGCCTTGCGTGTGGTCATGCCCGAGTCGAACTCGTTGGGCGCGTGCTGCGGGCAGACGTCGACGCACAGGTCGCAACGCGTACAGTCGTCAGTGACAAAGCGCGACTGCTGCTTGATGCTCACACGAAAGCTGCCGGCCTCTCCCTCCACCGACTCCACCTGCGCGGGGGAAAGGACCTCGATGTTGGCGTGCTCTCCGACCTCGGAGAGTTTGGGCATCTCAATTCATATGGAGCAGTCTAGCGTAGGGAAGTTCTTGTCCAGCGCGGCCATCTTGCCGCCGATGGTCGGTGACTTCTCCACCAGCACGACCTTGGACCCGGACTCCGCCAGGTCCAAGGCGGCCTGAATACCGGCGATGCCGCCGCCAATGATCAACACCGTGTCCTTCATCACGCCTCCTGCTTCTGGGCGTACTCGTAGCCCGCGTTGAAGGCCTTCAGGTTCAAATCAACCAGCTTGGGCCGCAACGTGTTGCGGATCGCCTGCTCCCCCGCCTCCGGGCTTATCAAGCCGGTGGCCCCGCTGAAGAAGCCCACCGACACCACGTTCGCCACGATGCGCCTCCCCAACTCCTCCGCTATGCGCGTGGCTGGAATCCCTCGGTACGGGCCCTCGTCCGAAGTGGGCTTGACCAGGTCCGACTCGATGAGCAGAACGCCACCTTCCACTAGGCTGGGGCGGAACTTGTCGTAGGCCTCTTGAAACAGCGTGAAGAGATGGTCGGGGTGGGTTATCAAGGGGTAGTCGATAGGCTGGTCGGAGATGATGACGTTGGCGTTGCTGGCGCCCCCACGCGCCTCCGGCCCGTACGACTGCGTAAACACTGCTTCCTTGCCATCGTAGAGGGCGGCTGCCTTGCCGATAAGCAGGCCCGCCAGGATCACCCCCTGCCCGCCGAAACCGGCCACTCTGATGTCGTGTCGCATTTCCTATTCCCCCTTGTTTCGGATCGCTGCCAGGGGGTCGAAGTGTGCTCTCTCCAGGTCCACAAAATTGCCCATGATGAAGGGAGCGTCCTTGCGTCGCAGGTCGATCTCCAGGTCCGCAAGGTTGGCGTTGTGGTTCACGATGCAGCGCTCGCGGTACAGCCACACCTCCTCCAGCCCCTCGCCGATGTCGTTGGGGTGCCCGAATCCCACTGGGCAGGGGGATAGCACCTCAACGAAGGTGAAGCCCTTCTTCTGTTGGGCCCGCACAATGGCTTGCTTGAGCTGGCGGACGTGCAGGGCTGTCCAGCGGGCTACGAACACCGCCCCCGTTGCCGCCGCCAGATATGGCAGGTTAAAGGGGTGCTCAGTGTTGCCGTAGGGCGCTGTCGTGGCCCGTGCCCCCAGGGGCGTCGTTGGCCCTACCTGGCCTCCCGTCATGCCGTAGTTGAAGTTGTTGATGCAAATCACATTGATGTTCACGTTCCGGCGGGCGGCGTGGATAAAGTGGTTGCCGCCAATGCCGAAGAGGTCCCCGTCGCCGCTGAACACCGTTACCTCCAGATCCGGTTTCACCACGGCTATCGCTGTAGCGAATGGGATCCCCCGGCCGTGCGTTGTGTGGTAGGAGTCCAGATCCATGTAACCGGGAACCCTCGCCGTGCAGCCGATCCCGGACACGCACACGTGCTGGTCCCTCGGGATATCCGACTCCAGAATGGCCTGCCCGTAGGCGTGGAGGGCAGGGCCGATGCCACATCCAGGGCAGAAGATGTGGGGCAGCCGCTCCGTCCGGAAGGCGCTGTCGATCGGATGCGCCTTGACCGCGATCTCAGGCATGCTTACATCACCACCTCTCTGATAGCGTCCAGGATGGGATCCGGCGCCATCATCACGCCGCCAGCATGGTTGACACCGATTACGGGCAGGCTGGTGAAACGCTCCACCTCTCTGGACATCTGTCCCAGGTTCACCTCCGGCACGACGAAGGCAGCCGCCTGCTCGCTCAGCTTCCTCACCTTGTTCTCCGGGAACGGCCAGGCCGTGATGAGGCGCAGCATGCCTACCTGGATGCCTTCCTCACGGGCCGTGAGCACCGCCCGCCGAGCGGAACGCGCGGTTGAGCCGTAGGCGATGACCACCACTTGGGCGTCATCCAGGAGTGTCTCTTCGTACTCGATTATCTGGTCGGCGTGCAACCGGATCTTGTTCACCAGCCGCCGCACAAGGCGATCGTGAGGCTCGGCCATGGTGGCCGGATAGCCCATGTCGTCGTGGGTGAGGCTGTCGTAGTTCACCCGGTAGCCCTCGCCGGCGTGGACGATCGGCGGCACTAGGTCCTCGTCCTCGACCAGGAAGGGGACAAACGACTTGTCCCCCGGCTTGTGCCGGGGCCGCTTCCGCTCCACCCGCGGGATCTGGTCGGCCGGTGGTATCACCAGGCGCTCCGTCATGTGGCCCAGCTGCTCGTCCGCCATCACGAAGACGGGAATGCGCCAGCGGTCCGCCGTGTTGAACGCCTTGATGACGTGATCGAAGCACTCCTGAGGAGAGGATGGGCAGTAGGCCACGGTCTCGTAGTCGCCGTGGGATCCCCACTTAGCCTGCATCATGTCGGACTGCCCGATCAGGGTGGGAAGGCCGGTGGAGGGACTGCCCCTCTGTATGTTCACTAGGACGCAGGGGGCCTCCATCATGACCGCCAGTCCTATGTTTTCCTGCATCAGAGAGAAACCCGGCCCGGACGTGGCGGTCATGGCCCTGGCTCCGGCGAGGGAGGCACCCACCAGGGCGGCCATGCTGCCCAACTCGTCCTCCATCTGGACGAAGATGGCCCCCACCGCCGGCAGGCGGTTCGACAGCCTTTCCGCGATCTCTGTGGAGGGCGTAATAGGATAGCCTGCAAAGAAGTCGCAGCCGGCAGCCAGCGCCCCTTCAGCACAAGCGTGGTCGCCGACGATGAAGTGCGCTCCCGTCAGCACACGCTCTTCAGCGGTCATTGGCTTCTCTCCTCAGTGTAGATGGCGAACTCAGGGCAGACGATCGAGCAGAACTGGCAGTGCACGCAGGCATCCTCTTTGCCCTCAGCCACAACGGGATAGTGGTAGCCCTTGGCGTTCATGCCTTCCGACTCCGCCAGCACCTCCTGCGGGCACAGTTCGATGCAGAAGCGGCAGCCCTTGCAGCGAGCCGAGATTACATATACCTGACCAACTGGAATGCGGACGGTGGCGGAGTCGAGAGGTCGGCGAGTCAATATATTAGACATAAATATGCGCCCCGCTGAGTGGCCCAACCCGACGGGGCGCTCACACACGAGTACCCTGACTTAGGATACGGCAGCGCGCGCGTAATGTCTATCGGGCAAAACCTTATCGCTGAGGGGCAATGCCTGACAGGGCCCCAACGGCCATGGCCGCAGGCGTGGCCTACACGCGGTGAGGACGGCGTCCGGTTGGGCACAGAAACTGTGCTGCTGGTTCTCTACTTGGCGGCCTTGCGGCTCGCGATGGGCACGAACTTGCGCTTCCGGCCCCCAATGTAGATCTGCCGCGGCCGGGCGATCTTCTGCTCCTTGTCCACGACCATCTCCCGCCACTGGGCCACCCACCCCGGCATGCGGCCAATGGCGAATAGGACCGGATACAGGTCTACCGGAAGGCCCATCGCCTGATAGATGATACCCGAGTAGAAGTCAACGTTGGGGTAGAGCTTCCGCTTGATGAAGTACTCGTCTTCCAGCGCGATCTTCTCCAGCTCGATCGCGATGTCCAGCAAGGGGTTCCGTCCGGTCACCTCAAAGACAGCGTCGGCCGTCTGCTTCACGATCTTCGCCCTGGGGTCGTAGTTCTTGTAGACCCGGTGCCCGAACCCCCAGAGCAGGTCTTCGCCGCCCTTGAACCGCTTCACGTACTCCGG
>CAYFYG010000174.1:0-4851 GCA_964347225.1 uncultured Dehalococcoidia bacterium
GGTCCCACCGACCAGATGCGGATGCCGCTGCCCTTCCGCCCCCAATTCCCTGTCAGGCCCAGGAGCAGGCACATGGCCCGCTCCATGAGATCGGCGTGGTAGTTCTTGCAGGAGTTGAAGCCGAGCAGGATGTTGGTTCGGCCGCGGGCTACCTTCCTTGCCAGGAGGCGGACGGCCTCGGGATTGAGGCCGCACATGGCCGAGGCCCTCTCCGGCGTGTACCCCTCCAGCGCTCGCCGCACCAACTCGAAGACCGGCACTACGTCTATCTTCCGCCCGTCAGCGAGGGGCACCCGCTGCGTTCCCTCCAGGGAGGGGTTGACACCACCAAGGTCCAGGCTGCCGCGAGGGGCGGGCGTCAGGGCCCCTGCCACGCTGTCCAACCAGTAGAACTGTTCCTCCTGCCCACCTTCCTCCAGGTCGCTCTGGCGCAGAAAGCGGCGGTTGTCCACCCGCACGAGGAGGGGCAGGTCCGTTTGCTCCTTGATGAAGGTCGAGTCGTACAGCCCCTCCTCCACGATGACCTGGCACATCGCCAGGGCCAGGGCAGCGTCCGCCCCTGGTCGTACGGGCAGGTGGTAGTCAGCGTGGACGGCAGACGGGCTGAAGTCGGGGGCGATGGTGACGACTTCAGCGCCCTTGTAGCGGGCCTCGGAGATGTAGTGGTAGTAAGGAATCCTAGTGTAGGCCGGGTTCATGTGCCAGATCAGGAGGAGGTCCGAGAGGAACCAATCGTCAACGCTGCTGGCGAAGATCTTTCCGAAGGTGAGGTACATCCCGGGCGCGAAATCGTTCACGACGCCGTCTAGGTCCATGGACACGCCGCCCACAAGGCGGATAAACCGCATCATGGCACTCAAGGCCATCGGGCCGCCCTGGGCACCCGTCATCTCGTGCACGATGGACTGGGGGCCCTGCTCCTCAATGGCGTCCAGGACTGCGTCGGCGACCTCGGTGATGGCCTCGTCCCAGGAGATTCGCTTCCAGCGACCGGAGCCGCGATCCCCCACCCGTCTCATGGGATACTGGATCCGTTCCTTGGAGTAGAGCATCTGTCCCCACATCGCGCCCTTCTGGCAGCCCATGGGGTTCATGTCCGGGACGCCCTTCTCGACGACGTTATAGGTGGCGCCCGGTTCCTCGTTGAGAACGATGCCGTCCTTCACATAGACGCGGTAGGGGCAGTTGCCGGGGTAACAGTCCACGCAGTGCGACACCCAGGCAACCTTGTCCCACTGCCACCCTTGGCGATACACATCTTCCCAGGACGTGTAGGTCGCTCCGCCTTCCCCCCGCCTCGCCTGTAGGGATCTCAGTTCGGCAGTCAACCTTCGACCTCCTAGCCGCCTCTCAAGACGGAAGCCAGATGGCCGCGTTCGGCTCCCAGGAAGCGCTGGAGCAGGGTCATTAGGGAGCGGTAGAAACGCTGAGGACGCTGGCCTTGCGTCGCCGCCACGGCCAGAGGCCACCAGCCGTGCAAGTGGCGTTCCAGAAAGTCCCTCTGGGCCCGCAAGTAGGATTCCCTGTCGCCGCCGGTCTGCCGGGCCTGGGCCTCCTCGTGGGCAAGGTAGTGCATGAACTCGAGCTCCACCGTGACGTGGTCCGGCATGAGCCCCGGCGTGATCCGCAGCCCGAAGTAGTTGTAAAAGCGCACCAGTTCCTCCATCGTGCGCAGCCGATCGCTTCCGTAGTGACCGCTGTAGAGGGGGCAGAGGGCGTGTCCCCGGGGCCCCACCTCAAACAGGCGAATGTACTCGGACTGGAACGCTTCGTAGTCGCTCGTGGGCTGCCAGTCCCGAGAGGGGCCCACCGCCAGTCGGTAGGGCAGACCTCCTGCGGCCTCGGCTATGCGACGGCGGAATCGGCCACTGACGCTCTCTTGGTGGAATTCTGGCTGAGGGAAAGCTAGGGCGCGGGCCAACAACACATAGACGCCGCTGCGGCCAAGGGCGGCCGCAGCCCCGGAAGCTTGCTTCACATCACCTCTTGGGTGGACTGCCGTGACCGTCGGGACGTCCCTTCTGACGCTACTTCCACTGAATCTCCGCCGGGTCGCGATCATACGGCTTGAACATGTCCTTCCACCAGTAGGCGATGAGGGTATTCATCAGTTCCGACTTGCCGCCCTCGCGCGTCTTGGCCATTTCGGCCCTGAGCGTGTCGAGCGCGGTCCTGACCTTCAGGCCGAACAGGCTCTCAAGATACTCTGTCGGGATGCGGGGCGTGCTCTCGTCGAAGCTGCCGTCATCTTTGAGCAGGGCTGGCCCGATGGGTGGTATGTAGAAGACGTTGGGCTCCGTACCGTACTCCGGGTGCAGGGGCAGCGCCACCTCCCACTTGCGTACCATCTTGGCCACCGGCCCCTCTTCGTCGTCTAGCATGCCGAACCAGACGGCCCGGCCTGGGCACTGGCGAACGCACGACGGAGCCACGTTCTGCTCCACGCGCGGGAAGCACATGATGCACTGCTGGCTGACGTTGCGCAGGAAGTTGAAGTAGACCTTCTTGTAGGGGCAGGCTTCCAGGCAGAACTGGTAGCCTCGGCAACGGCCTTCGTCGCGGAGCACGATGCCGTCCTGTTCGCGCTTGTACATCGCGCCGCGAGGGCACGCCTCCAAACAGACCGGCTTGGTGCAGTGGTTGCAGAGGCGAGGTAGGTAGAAGTAGTAGGCGTTCGGGTACTCGCCGGCGCCCTGGTCTTCGTCCCAGTTGGGACCCCACTGGGGCTCGTCGCCCACGTGATGGAGGAACACCGACTGTCCCTTGCCGCTGTAAAGCACCTCTTCGTAGTTGAACTGCCAGCCGCCGCCCCACTCCTGGCGAGTGGGCCGGCGTCCGGGCTGGAGGACCCCCTCTCGATAGCCTCCGCCCATCGTCTCGTAGTCACGGGGGTGGCCTCGACCGGGCTGCGTGTTCACCGTGCACCACCACTGGTAGTCCATCCCCTCGTCGCGGGTCCACAGCACCTTGCAGGCCACCGAGCAGGTCTGGCAGCCGATGCACTTGTTCAGGTCGAAGACCATAGCGAGCTGCCTCTTGGCGCCATTCCTGCTCTTCGTCTTCCGCGCCTTTCTCGTCCTCTGAGTCTTCTGCGCCATAACGGACCTCCTTCAGGTCGCCGGTCTCCGCCCGACTAAGCGATTTCCAGATCTCGCCAATGCTTCGAGAATGACTTCAGGCCGCCGCGCTCCTGGCTGGACCCCTCCCACACGGCGAAGGCCACTTTCGTGGACTGCTTGGGCGAGAGCTTGACGCCGTCCCCATCCACGGAAAGGGGCCGCGCCAGCACTACCTCCCAGCGTCCGTCCCCCCGGCGGGCACGGCTCTGAGCTGAGCTCTTGGGGGTTGCCTGGACCGTTCCAGTGCCCCTGGCTATCAGATTCTGGCCCTCCCCCTCCGGCAGGTTGGCACGCCAGTACCAGGCGTTGACTGGTGCCTCGGCACTGCCCATGCTCTCCAGTGGAGCGTCCTTCTTGAGGGGGAACAGGATTCCTGCCGCGTCGGGGAACACCGAGCCGTCGCCGTGATCCTTGTTCTCGGTCTCGTCCGCCCACTCCAACCGGAAGGCGATATCCTTGCCGTTGTGGGCGGCCTGAACCTTCAGGAAGCGGACAGCCCCCACCGGTTTGCCAGCCCAGGCAGTGCGCACGTAGCGCGAGGGCTGCTGGCTCAGCGGTGTGCTGGCCAGACTAATCTCCTCCGTCGCCACCTTGGCCCACTGCTGGGCGGCAGGATTGAGCAGGGTGCGGGTCGCCAGCTGTAGCTTGGCAGCTTTCATCGTGGTTTCCTCCCGTTGGCGTTAGCCACTTCTACCCGTATGGAGCGATCGATCTGTACTGGCTGCCACTGCATGGGCCAGTACTTGAGATGTCCGTAGCCGCCGGCCAGATGCAGCCACTTGACCATTCCCGGCTCGACGTTGGCTTGGTCTTTCCAGCCCCGGTGCATGTAGGGCTCCCAGCCGTTGTAGCAGATCACCTGGCCGGGCATCACCGAGGGTGACAGCTTGACAGGCAGTAGGAACTCGCCAAAGTCGTTGAAGACACGGGCCTCCTCCCCGTCGGCGAGGCCCCGCGCAGCGGCGTCCTGGCGGTTCATCGTTAGGTGGGGACGACCGCGATGCGTCTCCAGCATGATGGGGCTGGTGGAGTTTATGGAGTGGATACTCCAGCGGTTGTGGCCGCTGGTCAAGAGGAAGGGGTAGTCGCCGCCCATCTTGGGGCTGTCCTTGTGCACGGGCAGTTCCTCGCCGGCCTCCAGGAACCAGTCATGGTCGATGTAGAACTGGGCGCGGCGGGTCAGAGTGGGGTAGGGGAACCCCTTCTCCACGTGCCAGCGGAAGGGAGCGAACGTCTCGTCCGCCCTGACGTCGGAGGCCTGGCCCAGGGAGTAAGGGGCGACGCCTAGGTCGGTGAAGCGGACATACCCCTTGTGGCGCAGGGTCTCCACGGTAGTGCCCTCGGGCAGCGTGCCGGCGACTACGGTGTCGCGGACCCACTCATCGGCTACGTTGTCGGGATCACGGAACCTCTCGTCCACCACGAACTGCGAGTACAAAGCGTCGAGGCGGTGAGGCTGACCGCGGCTGTCGGCGTATTCGACGAATCCGCGGGCCTTGGCCCGTTCCTCGATCTTCTGGGCCAGCAGGCACCAGATCTCCCACTCCGGCTTCGTATCACCCTGAGGCGGGACGGCCGCCTCCGACATGGTCACCTGCATGATGTGATGGGTGGGGATGTGGAAGGTGGTCTTCTCGTAGTGCTGGGCCGCGGGCAGGAAGTAGTCGGAGAACAGGCCGGTCGTGCTCATGCGCACGTCCGCAGTGACGACGCACTTCAGCTTGGGCCAGAA
>CAYFYG010000175.1:0-2749 GCA_964347225.1 uncultured Dehalococcoidia bacterium
CTGGGCGGCTGACGATAGCGCCGCCCCGCCGCGGGCCTGCGGTATAATCGAACCCGGAGGTACGAATCACTCATGCAAGAGACCAGGCTGACCCTCGAAGACCTTCAGCAGCGCATTCAACACGTCCTCCACCGTCTTTGACATCCCCAAGCTAGAGCTTGAGATCCAACAGCTGGAGCGGCAGTCCGCCCGCCCCGGCTTCTGGGACGATCCCACCGAGGCCCAGAAGATCATGCGCCGCCTCGCCGACGCCCGTGAGCAGGTCGACGCCTGGCGCGGCGCCGAGACCAAGTCCCGTGAGACCCTCGAACTCCTCGACCTCGCCCACGCCGAGGGCGACGAAGCCCTCGCCGCCGCCGTCGCCGCCGACATCGATGACCTCGCCGCCCGGCTCGACGGCATGGAGCTCGCCCTCGCCCTCTCCGGCCACTACGACCGCCGCAACGCCATCCTCGCCATCCACGCCGGCGCCGGCGGCACCGACTCCCAGGACTGGACCGAGATGCTCCTGCGCATGTATCTCCGCTGGGCCGAGAAGCGCAGCTACACCGACACCATCCTCGACATGACCAGGGGCGAGGAGGCCGGCGTCAAAAGCGTCATCGTCGAGATCGTCGGCCGCAACGCCTACGGCTTCCTGCGCGCCGAGCGCGGCGTCCACCGCCTCGTCCGCCTCTCCCCCTTCGATGCCGCCCACGCCCGTCACACCTCCTTCGCCCTCGTCGAGGTCATGCCCGCCGTCGAGAGCGCCTCCGAGGTCAACCTCGACCCTGAAGACCTCCGCATCGACGTCTTCCGCGCCTCCACCAAAGGCGGCCAGAACGTCCAGAAGAACGCCACCGCCGTCCGCATCACTCACCTCCCCTCCGGCCTCACCGTCTCCTGCCAGAACGAACGCTCCCAGTACCGCAACAAGGAGAGCGCCCTCAAGGTGCTCGAGGCCCGCCTCCTGGAGCGTCAGTTGGCCGAGCAGACGGAGGAGCGCGCCCGACTCAAGGGCGAGCACGTCTCCGCCGAATGGGGCAACCAGATCCGCTCCTACGTCCTCCATCCCTACAAGATGGTCAAGGACCACCGCACCGACTACGAGACCAGCGACGCCGAGGCCGTCCTCGACGGCGAGCTCGACTCCCTGCTGCGGGCCTACCAGAAGGCGACGTTGGGTGACTAGGCTCCTCCCGCTCCCCCTGCTCGCCCTCCTGGCCGTCGGGGCGCTCTCCCTCTCGCCGCCGACCCTCTCCGCCCAACCCCTCACCGTCACCGATGACGGCGTCGAGAACCGCTTCCCCGACGAAATCGTGTTCCGCGTCTCCGCCGAGAGCGACCACCCCATCGAGGATATCCGCCTCCGCTACACCATCCTCCCCGATGGCACCACCGCCAGCGGCGTCGCCGAGTTCGACCCCGCCCCCTCCGTCTCCACCGACTTCACCCTCGCCGCCAACGAGCCCCCCCGCATCTACTTGCCCCCGGGCACCCGCATCGACTACCACTGGGAGGTCGAGGACGCCGCCGGCAACACCGCCGCCAGCCCCGAGGCCAGCCTCGTCTACGAGGACACCCGCTTTGAGTGGTCGACTGTCGAGGCGGACGGCGTCGTCGTCCACTACTACTCCGGCAGTGAAGAGGACGCCCGCGCCATGCTCGGCGTCGCCGGCGTCGCTATCGCCGACATGTCCTTCCTCCTCGATGCCACCATCGAGTTCCCCGTCAACATCCGCGTCTACGACTCCTCCGCCGACATGCGGCCCGCCCTCCAGCGCCGCAGCGAGTCCTATGAGGCCCGGATAACCACCGCCGGCGTCCGCGTCTCCTCCGACACCGTCCTCGTCCTCGGCAACGTCTCCTTCATTACCCTCCGCCATGAGCTCGCCCACGTCGTCACCAAGGTCGCCGGTGAGGGACCCTTCGCCCAGCTCCCCGCCTGGCTCGACGAGGGCACCGCCGTCTACGCTCAGGGCGATCCCCAGGGCTTCGGCACCGCCGTCGACCGCGCCATCGACCGCGGCAACGTCTTCTCCGTCCGCTCCATCACCTCCTACCCCGGCGATCCCGACAAGGTCAACCTCTTCTACGGTCAGTCCTGGAGCCTCGTCTCCTTCCTTATCGACACCTACGGCGACGACAACTTCGCCCGCCTCTTCGCCGAGATCAAGGCCGGCAACACCACCGACGACGCCCTCGTCGCCGTCTACGGCTTCGACCAGGGTGGCCTCGACGACGAATGGCGCGCCAGCGTCGGCCTGCCCCCCCGCGACGATGCCCCCGACGACGGCGAGGAGCCCGTCCCCACCTTCCCCTCCTCCGACGGCGCCGCCAACGGCTCCCCGGCCGACGCAGACGGTGGCGGCACCTCAGCCGGCACCATCATCGGCCTCGCTGCGGCGATACTCGCCGTCGCTGCCGCTCTCGCCCTCGCCACCCTCGTCCTCGCCCGCCGCTTCCGCTAGCGCACTGCCGGGTCCCCTTCCCCCATCCTTCCCGCTGTCCCACTTCGCTTCCTCCTGCCTCACAGCACACGGAACCAGATCAGGACACCCATGAGGACGAACAGAGCGGCGGCCCCCCGGCGCAGAACGGCGTCCGGCACAACTTGGGCAATCCCTTGACCCACAACAGCGGCCAGCGCCGTGATCAGCACCAGCGCCACCGCTGCCCCGATGAAGATCGGAATCGGCTCCTTGTGCCGCGCCACCAGCGTAATGACCGCCAGCTGCGTCTTGTCCCCCAGCTCTGCCAGAAACAGCAG
>CAYFYG010000176.1:0-1593 GCA_964347225.1 uncultured Dehalococcoidia bacterium
AGGACCAGGCCGGCGGCGGTCGTTGAAGGGCAGGCTCGCGTACAGCTCTGCGTCAGCCTCGGCGTGCGCGTCTCCAGCCAGACGGACCAGGGCTACGGTGCGGCCGGCGTCCTTGAACCGTTGGCCGAGAGCAACAGTAGCGGTGGTCTTGCCGCTGAGGGGCTTTGGGGCGGCGATGAGGAGAGAATACATGACTTGGTGAAGTATAGCACAAGCGACCGCGTCAAAGGGCCTCTTCCAGGAGGGTGAAGGGCAGTCCCTGGGCCTCGGCCACCGGCTGCGCAACCAGCTTGCCACGGATGGTGCTGGCACCAGCAGCCAGGGCCGCGTCCTCGCGCAGGGCGTCCAGGCCGCGGTCGGCCAGGTGGAGCACGTGTGGCAGAGTGACGGAGGTGAGCGCCTCCGTGGAGGTGCGGGGGACGGCACCGGGCATGTTTGGCACGCAGTAGTGAACCACGCCCTCCTCAACGTAGGTGGGTTCCGTGTGTGTCGTGGGGCGGGAGGTGTCGCACACGCCGCCCTGGTCGATAGAGACATCGACGATAACGGCACCGGGGCCCATGGAGCACACCATCTGGCGGCTGACCAGCTTGGGAGCGACTCCGCCGGGCACGAGGACGCCGCAGATGAGGAGGTCCGCCCCCTCCAGTTCGTCGGCGAGGGCAGCAGGGTTCATAACGCGCGTGCTCAAGCGGCCGCGGAACTCAGACTCCAAGACGAACAGCCGCCGGGCGTCGCGAGAAAGAACGGTGGTCCGCGCCCCAAGAGCAGCAAGCACGCGGCAGGCGGCGGTAGCGACGGTACCACTTCCGAGGACAACAGCGCGGGCGGGAGCGACACCAGTGATGCCACCGAGGAGCTTGCCTCGACCGGGCCCCGGCTTCTTGAGAAGCTGGGCCGCCACCTCGGCGGCCATGCGACCGGCCACCTGACTCATGGGGAACAGCAGGGGCAACGAGCCGTCCGATCTACGCACGGCCTCGTAGGCGATGCTATTGGCGCGAGACTGGAGAAGGGCGTGGGTGAGATCCGGCGCGGGCGCCAGATGGAGGTAGGTGAAGAGAGTGAGCCCGTGGCGCAGGAGCGGGTACTCTGGCGGCTGTGGCTCCTTGACCTTGACGAGCAGGTCCACAGCGTCGGCGACCTCTGTTGCCGTGTCGACGAGGGACGCCCCGGCGGCTTCGTACTCCGCGTCCGAGAAGCCGGAGCCGACGCCGGCGCCCCGCTGAACCAGCACCTGATGGCCAGCCTGGGCGAGAGCGGCCACTCCCGTGGGGATCAGACCGACGCGGTACTCCTCGACTTTGGTCTCGGTGATAGTGCCAACCTTCACGCGCACCTCCCAGACGACTAGCGGCTTCAGTCGAATTGTACGTCAGGGCTGCCCTACGGTCAGTCCGTTTGCCTTGACGCCGCCTGGAGGCCGTATCTAGAATGCGCTTGGTGCCGGGGTAGCTCAGGGGTAGAGCACGCGACTGAAAATCGCGGTGTCGGCAGTTCGAATCTGCCCCCCGGCACCAGTTACGTCCCCTTACTGGAAGCGAGGCTAGACATGACGGGTCCGCTGGAGGGAGTGAAGGTCGTCGAGTTGGC
>CAYFYG010000177.1:0-2907 GCA_964347225.1 uncultured Dehalococcoidia bacterium
TCGCCGCGGGCGATGCGCTCCGCAGTGCTGTTGATGATGCGCTGCGGGGTGTCGCCGCCCACGGTGGTGTAGATGCGATGGCCCGGGCGCGCGCCCAGCCGCTCCGCCAGGAGGCCCGGCGTGTCCGCATACGGCCAGGCGAGGATGTTCACTACCTGGAGGCTGTCGATGCGGGTGACGAGGCCGTGGACGCCAGCATCCTCCTCCGCGGCCCGCGCCACGATGTCCATCATCTCTAAGGGCTCGCGGGCGTCGGCCAGATCGCGAGAGCGGTTGGTGTACTGGCCGACACCGACGATGACGGGCAGGTTGGCCGGGGGCATGGTCATGCTTACTTTAACGCGAAGGTGAGCAACAGTCCAGGTCGCGAGGGGGTCGCCAGGTGGTCGCAGCAAGGCTGCGGCTGATTGACGCAGCGCACGGCAGCTCTATAATCCATTGCGTCCGGAAGGAATCCTGTGGGTTACCCCCGCCGCAGGTGAGACTCCGGCAGCGTGTGGCGATCGCCCGGGAGGCGGCTGACCGCGCCGTGTTCATGGACAAAGGGGTCATCGCGGCGGAGGGGCCTCCGGAGGAGATGTTTCTGCGATCGTCACAGCGCCGCACGCAATCGTTCCTGAGCCAAGATCCTATGACAAGATCCTGTTAGGAGCAGGTGTTGGGGGCTCCCGTCACTGACAGGATGCGCATACTCCTTCTGTTCGCTTTAGCGACAACCGTATTGGTGCTCTGCGCGTGCGGGAGCGCTGAAGAAGCGCCCTGGGTCGATAAGCTCTCCCCCTGGGTCAACCCAACATCTCCTCCGGACTGGGAACCGCGGCCCTTCGAGACTGTCGAAATCGGTCACCAGACCGGCGTCGATGTCGAGGAGCCGGACGTGTTTGCGATGCGCACGCAGGCCCAGTGGGAGGAGTTCTGGTCGCGGCACAAGTCGGGTGTGAGACAGGCGCCGCAGCCGCCCCAAGTGGACTTCTCCAAGGACATGGTCATCGCCGTGGTGGACAATCCGGAGCCCTCCGCAGGCTACGGGATCGAGGTCAAGGGGATCGTGCCGGATATCGATGTCCTGCTCGTGCTGACGAAGAAGGCGATGCCCAATTCGGAATGCGTCGTGGCGACCGTGATAGCGCAGCCCTTCCACATCGTGCGGACAGCGAAATCAAGGATGAGCTTGGAGCTTGTGGTGCGCGAGGAGACGTACAGCTGCGAGTAGCGCCGCCGGCCATCCTGCCCTCGCCCGATCCGGCTGCTCAGTATGTCGCGTCGCTGGCTTGCTCGCGGAGAGGGCGGCTGTCCATAATGGGTGGGGAGTTCTGGGAGGAGCAACATGGGCAGACTGGCTGATAGGATCACGCGCGTTGCCCGGCCGGGGGCGGTGCCCATGGGATTTGGCCGGTCGGCTGAACGCCGCACCTCTCCCACACTGCTCTGCGTGCTGTGCCTGGACAAGGAGCAGGTGGGCAAGGCAAACGACGCCGCTGCCGGGGGTGCCGACGCGGTAATCATCAGCGGCCTCGACGCGGGCAAGCTGGGTCAGGCCATCAAGAAGTTGGGCGATCTGCCCGTCGGCCTGCGTCTGGAGAGCGCTGAACGGGCCGCCGTTGCCGCCGCCCGAGGGGCGGGGGCGGACTTCGTGCTTCTGGATGAGCGAGCTTCGGCGGAGGCGGTGTTGGAGGAGGGAGTGGGTTTGGTCCTCAGCGTGGGTACGGACGCGGCCGACACGAAGCTGCGGGTGCTGGCCGGGCTGCCCTTGGAGGCGCTGGAGGTCCCTGCGGTGGGGGAGCCGTTGACCCTGCGAGGGTTGCTGGAGCTGCGGCGGCTGTCGATGTTTTCCCAGACGCCGCTCCTGATCGAGGTGCAGCCGGAGATCGAGGCCTCTCGCTTGCAGGTGCTGCGGGAGGCCGGGGCAGTAGGCGTGATCTTGGACGGGAAGCACACCGATAAGCTCAAGGCGCTGCGCGAGGCTGTGCTCTCGCTGCCGCCCAGGGGCCGACGGCGGGAGGAGCATGCGGAGGCGCTCCTGCCGCCGCTTGCTGCCGTGCCTGCTGGGGAAGAGGAAGAAGAGCCGGAATACCCATAGCGGAAACGTTGAACCCGGCATAACCTTGACGTAGGGGTAAGGCCTCGCTATACTGCGATTCAAGTAACGCACTGCGATAGTCTAAGGAGCTGTGGGCCCGTGTCCGATACCAGCGAAGCCTATCTCCAGATCGGGGAGGTGGCGGAGCGCACCAGTGTCACGCAGAGAACCCTGCGCTTCTATGAAGAGAAGGGCCTGCTGCGTCCGCCCACCCGCATGGAAGGCGGCTTCCGACTTTACTCGGAGGACGACGTCAGGCGCGTGAAGCACATCCGCCGCTTACAGGATCTCTTGGGGGTCACCCTGGCCGAGATCAAGGAAATGGTGGAGGCCGAGGAGGTCCTGCGGGAGCTGAAGGCCCAGTACCGGCCGGAGTCGGACGTCTCCGAGAAAAAGCAGCAGCTGCAGAAGGCTATCGACATCGTCACCCGCCAGCACGGCATCGTCAGCCAGAAGGCGGAGCAGATGAGCGAGATGAAGGCTCAACTGGAGGAGCGGCTGCGGACGTTCGCCCGCTGGATGGCCGAACTCGAGCACCTGGAGTCGAAAACTCCGGTCGCCTGACGCTGCGCGGAAACGGCATGAAGAGGCCCCGGCCAAATGCCGGGGCCTCTCGCATCGGTTCTGTGTCTTCGGCGCTAGTGACCTTCGCCCCCTTCCTCTCCCTCCGGCGGCCGGTGTGGCTCGTAGCCGATGCGTCTGCGCAGGAGGTATGCCAGGGTGAACAACACCGCTGCCCCGCCCACGCTGGCTATCGTTATCAGCGCCACGAACAGGATGTCCGGCCCATCATCGTCTCCGTCCTCGGTTCCTGCTTCGCCGTCCGG
>CAYFYG010000178.1:0-1520 GCA_964347225.1 uncultured Dehalococcoidia bacterium
ACGGGCGGCGGTGTGGGCACAACCACCGCTGTCGCCGGCACCAATGTAGGGGCGGCCTCCGGCGTCGCAGTGGACTCCGGCCTGGGGCTGATGCTCACCGTCGGCTGGATGGTACCACCGCTACCCCCGCAGGCCACGGCGGACAGCAAATAGAGGAGAAACATGGCGATGAGGCCCGGTGGAAGGAGTTTCATGCCACTCATTGTCCCCCGAACGGCGCCCAGCGCCAACCCCGCGTTGTTGTCGTCCTCGCGGCCGCCCCTCTATACTGAGCTTGTGTAGGCATATCGCCTGCCGGAAAGGAGATTCCATGGCCGCGGAGCCGGTGCGTCTCACCGAGCTGGCCTCCTGCGCCGGTTGAGCTGGCAAGGCGGGGGCGGAAGCCCTAACGCAGGTCCTGCGTTACCTTACCGAGACACAAGCCGATCAGCACCCCGGCCTCTTGGTCGGTCTGGCCGCGCTCGACGACGCCGCCGTATATAAGCTCAACGATGAGCAGGCGGTGGTACTTTCGCTTGACTTTTTCGCCCCTCTCGTGGACGACCCCTACCAGTTCGGGGCCATCGCCGCCGCCAACGCCATGAGCGACGTCTACGCAATGGGCGGCGAGGTCACCATCGCCCTTAACGTCGCCGCCTTCCCCGAGGACCTCGCCCACGAGACCATCGGCCAGATCCTCCGGGGTGCGGCGGACAAGGTGGCCGAGGCTGGCGGGGTCATCGCCGGCGGCCACACCATCATCGACGCCGAGCCCAAGTACGGCCTTTGCGTCCTCGGCCTGGTCCATCCCAAGCGCATCTTCGCCAAGGCCGGGGCTCGGCCGGGCGACGTGCTATACCTAACCAAGCCCCTGGGCACCGGCATCGTCACCACGGCCGCGATGAGCGATCAGGCGAAGCCGGAGCACCTGCAGACCGCCATCGAGTCGATGACCCAGCTCAACCGTCATCCCTCTCACATCGCGCGGGAGGTGGAGGCCCACGCTCTAACCGACATCACCGGCTACGGCATCCTGGGCCACGCCTACGAGGTGGCCTCCGCCAGCCAAGTGGCCCTCCGCCTGAGCGCCGACCGTATGCCACTCCTCCCGGGCGCCCTCGAGTACGCCTCCCGCGGCATTGTCACTGGCGGCGCTTCCCGCAACCGCAGCCACCTCCAGGACAAGGTCACCATCTCCGACAAGGTCACCGAGGACATGCAGCATGTCCTGTTCGACGCACAGACCTCCGGCGGCCTTCTCATGGCCATCGCCCCCAACGAGGCGGCCGAAGTCGAAGCCCGCTTCGCCGCCGCCGAGCTGCCCGTCTGGCACGTCGGCGGCGTGATCAGGGGCGCAGGCGTCCGGGTGGACTCCTAGCCCCCCATCTGCCCCGCCCGCAGAGCCCGCCCCCCAGTGCTATCATGACTCCGTCATGCCCCTGCGCGTCCGCGATTTCATGTCCCTGGTTCTCGATCGCACCACGGAGCCCTTGCCCGCGGAACTGCGCGGCTTTACCACCCGTATCCGCTTCGTCTGGCTC